>NZ_DBLYGC010000016.1:0-83860 GCF_056818865.1 Butyribacter sp. | reverse complement strand
CACCTGCATAGCAGGTGGTTTTTTTATTTGCTCCATTCCATTTCTCCTCCAAGAGAAACTACATTTCGCAAATTAGGCCTTTAGGCCATACAATAAAAAAGATTTACAGCTTCTAAAAACCGTAAATCTTTCCAATCTGTATATAATTAGTATTACCTGCTGTGTTTTACTCCCATTCTATCGCATTTACCGGACAGGAATCTATTGCCTCCTGTACAGCATCCTTTGTTTCTTCTGAAACAGTATTGTATACCTCCGCTTTTCCATCATCATTCATCCGAAAAACTTCATCAACCGTACTTGTACACAATCCGCATCCTATGCAGACATCCTGCGATACAATTGCATTCATATTATATTTCCTCCAAACTTCATTATATAAATATTATGATATTGGGGTCAAAAAAATATTTTACCCCTTGCATTATAGTATTCCACTTTCATAATAATTTATACATGTTAGTTCAGTTCATCTCTTATTTTCTTTACAAGCGGTCCCGCCTGCTCCATCATATTTGATATATCTTCATATAAAAATCCCTTTTTGGTAGTCATGCTCTTAAAGCCGTCTATCTTACGCATTACATTTTCATATCTTTCATTATTTGATTCCATATCATTTCTTATGTCATTTACCTGTGTACTGCATCTTTCAACAGCCTGTGTAATGCCCGCTCTCGCAGTCTGTGTCTCTGAAACAGAATCAACTATATCCATAAATACATCCTGGGCTTTGTTCATCTGACTCTTTGTTGAATCTAATGTCTCATTTGCACTTTTTATCGAATCAGTAAGTCTTTCCGAACTGCTTTCAAGTCCCTCTATGCTCTTGTCAACATCTGCGACAAGCTCCTTTATATTATGTGAAAGCCCTGTAACTTCCTGTGCAACAACCGCAAATCCTTTGCCATGTTCACCTGCCCTTGCAGCTTCAATAGATGCATTTAAAGCAAGCAGGTTTGTCTTGTTAGCGACAGCTATAATTCCTGCCATGGCTGTTTTTATCTCATCAAAACGTGCTCTGAACTCATCATATATTGCAGAAATATTCTTAAATTCATCCTCCACGTCATTTGTGCTGCTTATGAGTAAATTCATGTCATCACGTGCATTTTCGGATTGTTCATTGATATTATTTATCATATCATTAAAATCACCTGACATATTTTCAATGTTAATAAATTCGTCTCCAAAATCTGAAATTGTCTCATGAA
This sequence comes from Butyribacter sp., assembly GCF_056818865.1. Lineage (NCBI taxonomy): Bacteria > Bacillati > Bacillota > Clostridia > Lachnospirales > Lachnospiraceae > Butyribacter > Butyribacter sp. The sequence continues at coordinate 82,646 of NZ_DBLYGC010000016.1, read as the reverse complement.
ATGCTCTATTATCATTAAGCACATCCTCATAAGCCTGTTTAACTTTGTCAATTTCCGTAATTGATTTGATTTCCTCATCAGCCAAAGCTTCTTTCTTTTCAAGCACAACCCTACTCAGATACTCCATAGAATCAAGATATTCACTTACATCTTTTCCCACTGTTTTCACATTATGTGCATTTGCACCGCCATCATTTTTTAATTCAGGCAAATTTTTTTCCATTTTTCTCTTTCTTCCAAACATACTTTTAACCCTCATTTCCATAAATCAAATACTCATCTACTATCAATAATTACATAGCTATTTAGATAAATTTTCCTATATCTTTCTCTACTCAAATACAGCACAAACCATAGTCTGATTTACATGCTGATTATTAAACTGTTCTCCACCGCCTATGATTCCGACATGATTTCCAAGTTCTGCCATATCATGTACATATGTATCAAAATATTTTTCCTGCTGATATAACAAATACCTGTATATACAATCAATTGAAAATACAAGTGATATTTTTGAAAATGAAGCTTTTATGCTCTCTCTGTTACTTTGCTCAATCTCCTTATAATCACCTAATGACAGGAAATATATACAATCATTTTTGTTAATTCTCTTATAATTATACAATGCACCTCTTGAATCCATATCCATCATAGAAGAAATATAAACCTCTTCTCCAACAGCACGTCCCATCGGATTGTTAAAAACATTCTCAACTATCTTGTTCTTTGGAACTCCTACCTCATTGCTGTATACATCGGCAGCCGGTCTGCCGTCAAGCTCTATAACCGCTTTCTTTAAAGTATCAACTTTACTTGCAAAATGATATTTATCTGTCTTTTTCTCATATATATTTTCTTTAAATACACCCACTTTTCCTGTCGTGTTTTTGATAATTGCATAGACGCATGCATCCTCAAAAACTCTGCCATTGTATGCAACAACAGGCTTCTTTCCGTCGGATACACCAAACACTGTACCTCCGGCAAGTTTTACTCCCATCTTCTCGAGACATGAATTGAATGTCGTGACAAGTTTTTCCTCATCATTGGTGCAAAATTCAATACATACGGTATTTTCTCTGCCTGGAGAAACCCTGTTTACCTTTTCATTTATCTCTCCTATCGCTGCAACCGGACATAAACTTATATCCCTTATAACACCGCATTCTGTTTTGGCATCATCATATAAACCGAGCACTACTAAAGAATCATCCCCATACTCTCCGTTTGCCAGTTTTGTTCCGAGAGTTCCAATACAAGGTATACCCTGAAATTTCTGTGCCAAAATCTCTGCTGTCTCTCTTATTTGAGAAAAAGAACTCAAAAAGATTATCGCTGACGGGTTTCCAATCCCGTTAACAGCGTCCCTAACTGCATCCTTAACATTTCCTTTTCCAATCCCTACATATGATCTCATTTATCCCTCCGTCTAATGTCAAATATACTACACTTGTGTTGTTTTTAACAAATAACATATTAAGTATAAACTATATACACTTAAGTTTAAAGTCCAAAAATTTTAATTTCACTGTATACATATATAAATTATCACTATAAAAAAATAAATCCGTATACAAAAAAGAGTATCACTGTTAGATAATTTAAAACAGTTTTACTCTTTTCTATATTTCAAAATATAATTTTTAATCTGATTTCTAAGTCTGTTCCATTTATCCGAGTTGTTCACATAATAAAGCGGGCAGAGTTTACCTGTAACATCATAATGTCTGATAATGTCAGAATTTTCAATTTGGTATTTCGCACACAACCATCCCGCAAGCTTTATAACAGAGTTGTACGTTTTTTTTGAAAATTTACCTGAACTGTCCGGATGACAGCATTCGATAGATATTGTGTCTGAATTTCTATTATTTGAAGCATATGAAATCTCATTTAACGGAATACATTGTATAATAGTTCCGTCCAATCCGATTATAAAATGACTGCTCACTTTATTTGCCGTATCATCAGATAAGTTTTTTCTGCTCTCAAAATAATTTCTGTTTGCCATCGCATCGGTTCCCGGATTTGCCGTATAATGTATAACTATACCTTTTATTTTTCTAAGCTTTATTCCCGGTCTTGAATTTTTATTTACAGTAAGCAATGCCTTTTTCACATTTGGTTTTGGAACGACATACTGTTCATAATTTATTCTGCTGCTCTTGGTGCCGCTTTTTTGGGTAATTGCAGATTTTACAAGCATAAATACGACTGTCATTATAATGCATATAACAACAGCCGTACCCCACATTTTTAATACTTTCAATCTGCGGCGACGCTTCGCTTTTGAAAGTTTCTTCATATATCCTAGTTATCTCCTACACTATAGTTTGGAGCTTCTTTTGTGATATGTATATCATGTGGATGACTCTCTTTAAGCGATGCAGAACTAATCTTAACAAATTCACCAGTCTCCTGTAATGTCTTTATATCAGGAGCTCCACAATAGCCCATACCTGATCTGAGACCGCCCATAAGCTGGAATACTGTATCTTCTACAGTACCCTTATATGCAACACGTCCCTCTACACCTTCCGGTACAAGTTTCTTTGCGCCTGTCTGGAAATAACGATCTTTACTTCCGTTCTCCATAGCAGCGATAGAACCCATTCCACGATATACTTTATACTTACGTCCCTGATAAAGTTCAAATGTTCCGGGACTTTCATCACAGCCTGCAAAAATACTTCCCATCATACAAACACTTGCACCTGCTGCGATAGCCTTAGTCATATCTCCTGAATATTTGATACCGCCGTCTGCAATAATAGGAATATCATATTTCTTTGCAACTTCATAAGCATCCATGATTGCTGTAATCTGTGGTACGCCAATTCCTGCTACAACTCGTGTTGTACAGATAGATCCAGGTCCTATACCAATCTTTACGCAGTCAACACCTGCTTTGATAAGAGCCTCTGTCGCTGCACCTGTAGCAACATTTCCAGCAATTATCTGAAGGTCAGGATATGCATCACGAACCATCTTGACAACCTTTAATACATTTGCACTGTGACCGTGTGCTGTATCAATTACTATACAGTCAACATGTTTCTCTACAAGTGCCGCAACTCTGTCAAGAATATTTGCAGTAACACCAACAGCTGCTCCACATAAAAGTCGTCCCTGTGAATCTTTTGCTGCCAAAGGATATTTAATCTGTTTCTCAATATCCTTTATAGTAATAAGTCCGGCAAGATTTCCGTCCTTATCAACAATAGGAAGTTTCTCTTTTCTTGACTTTGCAAGAATTTTCTTAGCCTCCTCAAGAGTAATACCAACCTGTGCTGTGATAAGCCCCTCAGAAGTCATAGACTCCTTAATCTTCTTTGTAAAATCTGTTTCAAATTTAAGGTCTCTGTTTGTAATGATACCTACAAGCTTCTTTCCCTCTGTGATAGGTACACCTGAAATATGAAACTTAGCCATGAGATTGTTTGCATCTTCTAAAGTATGCTCAGGTGATAAATAAAATGGGTCTGTAATAACACCGTTCTCTGAACGCTTAACCTTGTCTACCTCGTCAGCCTGTGCTTCGATTGACATATTTTTATGGATGATTCCTATACCACCCTGTCTTGCCATTGCAATTGCCATACGATACTCTGTAACAGTATCCATTCCTGCGCTCATCATAGGTATGTTGAGCTTAATTGATTTAGTGAGATTAGTTGCTAAAGAAACCTGATTAGGAATTACCTCTGAATAATGTGGCACTAATAACACATCATCAAATGTAATGCCTTCACCAATAATCTTACCCATCTTAATATCCTCCTTATTTAATTTGTATATTCATATATTCTAAATAGTACAATATACCACTGACTAAATTGCCAATGGTGTATTGTACTAGTATATAACACTATTTTTATGCTTGTCAATATCGACTTTGCTTTATATTAAAAACCAAACCATAATGATTTATACATCCTGCACTTTGCTTCTTCCCTTCAATTTCATGAGTTCAAGCATTCTTTCATCAGGAGTAAATCTAATTCTCTCTTTTCCCTTGTCACCAAGTACAACTGCAATGTAATGCTTATCTCCAGGCATTCTCGAAGAATAGTCCTCCATAGGAAGATTTCTTGAATTGTATAAAACAGGTGCTTCCTCCGGTGCAACCAGTTCTACTTTTTCCATATCAATTCTTTTTTTGTGTTTTCTTCTCTCGCCGTTGATTATTAAATCAAAGTCTATCTGACCATCAACAAACACATATTCATACGCCACATTTTTCTTTGGCAAAAAATAAATAATCATTGCATCAACAATAAAAACAAATATCAAAAGATACAAACTCTTTAAAACCATTAAATCAAATACTACCAAAAATAAACATAAGAAAATCAGTCCCCATCTGACTGCCGTTCTTTTAGGCGATGGTTTCGCCTTCAAATAAGTTTCTGAATATAATTCTTCCATTGTATGCTTCCTCTCTCTTATTTTTATGAAACAATCTGGCTTTTTTTCTTTCCAAGTAAAAACCAGAATTTAGAGTTTATGATTAGTACAAGGCTATATTCTATCATCATAAGAATAGCCATAACCACAAGACATTGGCAGACATATTTTGCACTTCCAACCGACGGAAAATATGATACTTTCTGCCAGCCAAAATACGCTACTGAACGAAGTCCGAAAACCGTATGTGTACACATAACTGCCAATGAATTTTTTCCCCAGAAATCAAGTCCCGAAAGATTAAATCTCTCGGACAGAAAATCCAACAACATGATAGCTCCAAGAGAACCAATAATACCGCATATATAAAATAATGCAGGCTTTTCTCCCTCTTTAAGCATATGAATATCAATATGACTGTTTAACTGCGACAACAAAACATTTAATATTGAAAGACCTAAACCTCCCAAAAGTTTTATCCTGTCATCTTTGATTTTCTGATAGAAAATGTATATGATATATCCTGCACCTATAAACCATGCCGCCATAAAACCTTTTCCTACTGCACCGATAAGATTTGAAATATTATCTATGCTTATCTGATCCATCCTTCCCTGCATGGAAGTCCCCACATAGTCTATAATGTTATTTACAGCGGTAATCACATAAAGTCCGGCAACTGCATATAGCAGTTTAATAATCTTAGGTGCTCTTATAAGAAAGAAAAAGATTATCTCCCCGAAAAAAATAGTTGGCAGAAACCACATTGAATTTATACCTGCTAAAAATACACTGTCCCACAGATATTCCCAAAATACCTTTGTAATTTTAGACATAGGCTTCATCTTCACATATACGCATCCCACTTTAAACATTATTCCGAGAATACTAAAAGAAATATACGGAACAGCAAGACTTATAAATGTCTTTTTCATAAATACACCAAAGGACCTCTTTTTTATAGAACCCGAATAACTCATCAAAAAACCTGACATTATATAAAAAATAACGACCTTGAATGATGACATCCACAAATCAACAGGATTATCATATTCAGTCACATGACCAAACATAATCAATAACATTCCCAACCCTTTTGTCGCATCTACATATCCAATTCTCTCTTTCATTGTCAAAATCCATCCTAAAACATTTAATTATTTACACATCTGATATTATAATTCATACACTTTTTAATTTCAAGACAGAGTTTTGATATTGACTCATCATTTTACATTGCTTTTTAAAACTAACAGAGGGTTCCACCCGCATATGAAACCCTCTGCATAAATAATTTCAAATTTAATTTCTTAAGCTTAAGCACTATAAGTGTGTGATTACATCATTCCCATTGGTGCTCCGCCTGCCGGCATTGCAGCAGGTGTATCTTCCTTAACTGTAGATACAACAGACTCTGTTGTAAGAAGTGTTGATGCAACGCTTGTAGCATTCTGAAGTGCACTTCTTGTAACCTTTGCAGGGTCAACAATACCTGCTGATACCATGTCTGTGTACTCTTCTTTAAGAATGTTAAATCCTGTTCCAACTTCTGATTCACGAACTTTGTTTATGATTACAGCACCCTCAAGTCCTGCATTATGAGCGATAGTTGATAAAGGTGCTTCAAGTGCTTTAAGAATGATATTTGCACCTGTCTTTTCATCACCCTCAAGTGTAGCTGCAAGTTTTGCAACTTCCTTTGAAGCGTGAATATAAGCTGAACCACCACCTGAGATGATTCCCTCTTCCACTGCTGCCTTTGTTGCTGCCAAAGCATCTTCCATACGAAGTTTTGCTTCCTGCATCTCTGTCTCTGTTGCAGCTCCGACACGGACAACAGCAACTCCGCCTGCAAGTTTTGCAAGTCTTTCCTGAAGTTTTTCTTTGTCAAAGTCTGATGTTGTCTCTTCCATCTGTGCTCTAATCTGAGTGATTCTTGCTGCGATTGCATCTTTATCACCTGCACCGTCAACGATAACTGTGTTCTCTTTCTGAACCTTAACTGATTTAGCACGACCAAGCTGTTCGATAGTTGTGTCTTTAAGTTCAAGACCAACTTCTTCTGAAATAACAGTACCACCTGTAAGAATTGCAATATCTTCAAGCATAGCCTTTCTTCTGTCACCGTAACCAGGTGCCTTAACAGCTACGACATTAAATGTACCTCTGAGTTTGTTGATAACAAGTGTTGTAAGAGCCTCACCCTCAACATCCTCAGCAATGATAAGTAATTTTGCACCGCTTTGTACAATCTGCTCAAGTAATGGAAGGATTTCCTGAATATTTGAAATCTTCTTATCTGTGATAAGGATGTATGGATTATCTAGATTTGCTTCCATCTTATCCATATCTGTTGCCATATATGCTGAAACATAACCTCTGTCAAACTGCATACCTTCAACAAGGTCAAGTTCTGTTTTCATTGTCTTAGACTCTTCGATTGTGATTACACCATCATTTGAAACCTTTTCCATTGCATCGGCAACCATCTCACCAACAGCCTCATCACCTGCTGAAATTGCTGCAACCTTTGCAATCTGGTCTTTTCCTGTAACCTTTGAACTCATGCTTGCAATAGCTTCTACTGCACAATCACAAGCCTGCTTCATACCTTTTCTAAGGATGATAGGATTTGCACCTGCTGCAAGGTTTTTCATTCCCTCATTTACCATTGCCTGTGCAAGAACTGTAGCTGTTGTTGTACCGTCACCTGCAACATCATTTGTCTTTGTTGCAACTTCTTTTACAAGCTGCGCACCCATGTTTTCAAAACCATCTTCAAGTTCGATGTCTTTCGCAATTGTAACACCATCATTTGTGATAAGCGGAGCACCGAATGATTTATCTAATACTACGTTTCTTCCTTTTGGTCCAAGTGTAACCTTTACTGTATCTGCAAGTTTGTTTACGCCGCTTTCAAGAGCTGCTCTTGCGTCTGCGCCGAATTTAATTTCCTTTGCCATTATAAAAACCTCCTAATAATCCATTACAACAATATATTTTTTAATCTATAATATAAACATTTATTTAATTATAATTAGTCCTCAACGATTGCAACAATGTCATTCTGGCGAACTACGATAAACTCATCATCTCCGAGTTTAACTTCTGTACCTGCATACTTAGAATAGATAACTTTGTCACCTACGCTGACCTGCATTTTAACTTCTTTGCCGTCAACAACTCCTCCCGGACCAACTGCTATAACTTCTGCCTGCTGTGGCTTTTCCTGAGCATTTCCCGGTAATACGATGCCTGATGCTGTAGTTTCTTCTGCTTCTAACTGTTTTAATACAACCTTGTCTCCTAATGGTGATAATTTCATGTCAATATCCTCCTTACACTTCTTGATTTACTAGCACTCACTCATTCCGAGTGCTAACCATAGTCTTAATATATTTCATTTAATGATATTCTGCAATATTATTCATCATGAAAAAACAGGCTATTTTTCTGTAATTCTTTATTTTGCTCTTTTTTTCTCTTTTATACTCACTTTTAATATTTTTTAACAATATCACGTTTTGACACATCCCATAACATATAATATAATTTCTAAGATAAATATTTATGCAATTACTATAGTTTAAAAGCAATTTCATAAACAGATACCAAATCACCCAGATAAACGGAGGATATAAATGAAAGAACAATTATATACTATTCCTGTCAATGACGCATTTGAAAAAGAATGTGAGTGCCCCCTCTGCCAGATGTATGATGAACTTGAGAAAGAATCCATTGATTTTATGCTTGGACCAAGTTATATGGAAGACGACATCAGAATGGCAACCGACAAAACAGGTTTCTGTGCAAAACATATAAAGCAGCTTTACGATGGACAAAACCGTCTAGGTATCGCCCTTATGCTTCATACACATATGAAACATACTGTTTCACAGATTGAAAAACTGCAGAAAAAATCAGCTGCTGCAAAAAAGAGCCTGTTTAAAAAAGAAATCAGTCCTATCACAGATTATATAAATAATATTGAGAGTTCATGCTATGTATGTGACAGGGTTGAAAATATCTTCAAAAGATACATAACAACTGTTATCCATTGCTATACACATGATGACGACTTTAAAAAGAAATTTAATAAGTCAAACGGTCTATGCACAAAACATTACGGCATGTTATATGAGGAGGCTCAAAAAACACTAAGTTCCTCAAAACTTAACGAATTTATTTCTGATTTAAACACTTTATATATTGATAATTTTAAGCGTGTCACAGATGACTTGGAATGGTTCATCGATAAATTTGATTATAAAAACGAAAACGAACCGTGGAAAAATTCTAAAGATGCCATTCAAAGAAGTATCTTAAAAACTAACGGTTTATTTCTTGAAGAGTAAAATCAGGCGGATAAACTGATATATTTGTACTATCTAAATCTATTATTTAATACAAAGTCTACTATTTAATAAAGTTTAACATTTAAAACCAAAAACTCATGTACATAAAAATACATGAGTTTTTTTAACGGCAGTTAATTATTCAATTCCTGCACGCTTTTTATCTTCATTGAGAAGTTCTTTAATATCTCTTGCCTTATTTTTAATTCTTTCATTTGCAGAACGTGATGTAAGAACTTTTGAAATCCATCTTCCCGATTCCTCATATTTACCTGTTCTTCTCGCAAGTTCGGCTACAAGGAAAGTGACTGTCATCTCATCCATGCCACACATAGGGAATGATTCTCTTGAAAATGCTGTCATAAATCCCTCATATGCTTTTCCTAACAAATCATCCTCTTCCTTTTTCAGGTCAGCTACGACTTTATCATAGTCTTTTGTCTCCTTAGGAAGTGTCTCTCTCTTTCCTCTGAATAACCATGCCATCTTCAGACATGTATATGCTTTCTCACTGTTTTTTGCTTTTTTTACAATAGCATTTGCAAGTGCAAGCTGATGACGTAAAATCGCATCATCATATGTATATGTGCCTCCTGTCTTCGGAAGCCCACTAAAATTTTTTGTAATATTCTCTCGAATAAGCTTTGCCTGTGCAGGCATCATAAATTTGAAAAATCTGCTAAGTGCCGCATAGCCACAGCTAGGGCATACAAGCGCATCATATTTAAGAGAGTCTACAAGCTGATACTTCGGTCGAAGATCAGTATCTGCCGATAAAAGCTTAACCTTACCTGTTCTAATCATTTTTGAATGAAATTCGTTGTTGCAAACAGGGCAGGTATATGATTTATCAAACAACAAATCTTCTTCCGTAACCTTTGGCTTACTTGCCTGTTGAGATTCTTCACCCTTTTTTGCACCTTTCTTTGCAGTATCTTCCTCAAATACTTCAAGCTTATTCAGCTTGCCAAGTCCCATCTTTTCTAATCCGGAAAATAAACCCATGATTAATCCCCCTTATTTTGGTCTATATGAACTTTTTAATGAAACGATACGATTAAATACCATGTTTCCCTTTTCTGAGTCTTTTGAATCAACACAAAAATAACCATGTCTTACAAACTGGAAACTGTCATTTGCTTCAGCATCAGCAAGCGCAGGCTCTACATAACAGTCTTTGAGAACAGTTAATGAATTTGGATTTACATTTATCGTACCATCTTCATTATACACCCCTTTTTCCTCATCTACAATGTTTTCATACAGCCTTATCTCGCATTTTTCCGCCGTTTCAGCGCAAACCCAGTGAATAGTTCCCTTAACTTTTCTTGCATTAAAGCCTGAACCGCTCTTTGTTTCAGGGTCATAAGTACAATGTACCTCTGTAACATTTCCTTCGTCATCAGTAATGTAATCCGTACAAGTCACAAAATATGCATTCATAAGTCTGACTTCATTACCCGGATACAATCTGAAATATTTTCTAGGAGGCTCTATCTTAAAGTCCTCTCTGTCAATATATAACACTCTTCCAAAAGGTACTTTTCTGCTTCCCATTTCAGGATTTTCCTGATTATTTGAAACATCAAGATATTCTATTTCATTTTCAGGATAATTTGTAATAACAAGCTTTATAGGATCAAGCACGGCCATCATACGAGGTTTCTTCATCTTCAAATCCTCTCTTATGCAGTATTCAAGCATTGCATAATCTGATGAACTCTGCGCTTTTGAAATTCCTGAAAGCTCAATAAACATTCTTATTGACTCAGGTGTAAAACCACGTCTTCTAAGTGCCGCAATGGAAACAAGTCTCGGATCATCCCATCCGTCTACTATTCCGTCCTCAACGAGTTTCTTTATATATCTTTTTCCTGTAACAACATTTGTCAGATATAATTTAGCAAACTCTATCTGTCTTGGTTTGTTCTCCATGTCTATTTCATTTACAACCCAGTCATAAAGTGGTCTGTGGTCTTCAAATTCAAGTGTACAGATAGAATGTGTAACACCCTCCACAGTGTCCTCTATAGGATGCGCAAAATCGTACATAGGATAAATACACCATTTATCACCTGTATTATGATGATGCATTCTTGCAATACGATAAATTATCGGATCTCTCATATTTATATTAGGTGAACTCATATCAATCTTTGCACGAAGCACTTTGCTGCCATCCTCAAATTCGCCTGCTCTCATTCTCTCAAACAAATCAAGATTTTCCTCAATGCTTCTGTCTCTGTAAGGACTGTTCTTTCCAGGCTCCTTCAATGTACCACGATATTCTCTGATTTCTTCCGGAGAAAGGTCACACACATATGCCTTTCCCTTTTTTATAAGCTTGATGGCACATTCATACATCATATCAAAATAATCTGATGCATAAAAAACATGCTCCATGTCAAGGTCACCGCATATCCACTTTACGTCTTCAAGAATGGAATCAACAAATTCTGATTTTTCTTTTGTAGGATTTGTATCATCAAAACGAAGGTTAAACTGTCCTCCGTACTCTTTAGCAAGTCCTGAATTCAAGATAATAGACTTTGCATGTCCAATATGAAGATAACCGTTTGGTTCCGGTGGAAATCGTGTAACTACCTTTTTGCAGCGTCCCTCCTCAATATCTTTATCTATAATGTTTTCAATGAAATTACGGGAAACTTTTTCCTTTTCCTCTTCTGAATTTTCTCTAATATCAACCGGACTACTCAACTTTGTCTCCTCCTTCGATGTTATATTTAAAAATACTGTCATATATTCTAACATAAAATTCACAAATGTAAAAGTTTTTTTTGATTTCTGTATTTTATCCATAAAAAATGGAGCATATCATTGTGATACGCTCCAAATGTATATTATGATTATTTAAATTTGTGTCCGCCAAGCTTCATCCTCGCACCTGAAAGGTACACACTGAAGAAATGGTAACTTTTCATATTCTTTTTCTTACCTTTGTAAAGTATTGTTTTCTGTCCCTGCAATGTCTTTCTAGCTGCGCTGATGCAGCTTTTCCACTGCTTTGAACCTGTTCTTTTTGAATCATACTGTCTAAGTCTTTTCTTTAATGAACCGTTTCTTACAGGTGAAAACTGACCTTTCTGATAAATAACTCCCTTAATGCTGTTTGGAAATGACTTTGAACTCACTCTGTTCATGACAACTATTCCAACTGCAAGTTTTCCCTGATAAGGCTCTGAACCTGCCTCACAATTTATGATACTTGCCATAAGTCTTAAATCAGCCTTTGAATATCTTTTTTTACTTTTTTTCTTTGTAGTTGTAGTTTTTTTCTTTGTTTCCTTTGAACTTGTATTTGTCTTTGATGTTTGTGATGATACATTTACAGAACTGTTGTCAACAGTAGTTTTGTTATCAGTAGTATCATCTTCACTCATATCTTTAAATATAAGTCCCTGTATCTCTACTTTTGTTGTCTCGTTTGCTGATACATATGAAGAATTCGCTGTAAACGGTGTCATGACGAGCGATGCTGCAAGCACCATAACAGCAGCTTTCTTGAATCTCATAAAAAATAACCTCCTAAATGTTATAATTGATTTAAATCAATGAAACATTTTTTAAAACTTTATTTAATATTTATGTAACATATTATAACATAGTTTTAAATAATTTCAACCCTTCTGAAAAAAATTATACAGATACTTTTCAACAAGCTTTTCTTTTTTATGTCAAATAGTATACTTTTCATACAAAAGAGACATTATTTTTGTCATATTAGACAAAAATAATGTCTCTTAAATATCAAAAAAAATAATTATTTATTTTTCAACCATAATCTATTACAAATTTGTTACAGATTTTCTTACATTATGCATAATGTTACATATTGTACAATGCAACGTCTTTATATTTTATATTACCTCCAAAAATGTCTAATGCACTCCCTATTGTAAAATCTACTTTTGAATTTCCCCTGTCATTTATAAATTCTACATCATTCATCGAATGTATGCCGCCCGCATATGTAACGGCATGTTTTTCAACCTTGCCAAGCATTTCAACAATTCTCTTTTCTATTCCGGCAGATTTTCCCTCTACATCTACGGCGTGTACTAAAAATTCATCACAGTAACCACCTAATTTTTCAATAAGTTCAAGGTCAAACTTTTCTTTTGTCATTTTCTGCCATCTATCTGTCACTACATAATATTCATATCCGTCAAAGCGGCAGCTAAGGTCTAAAACAAGTCTGTTCTTTCCTATTAAATAAGAAAGATTTTTAAGTCGGTCATAATCAATAATACCATTTCTAAACACATAAGATGTAACTATGACATGAGATGCCCCAAGATTAAGATATCTCTCTGCATTGTCAATATTCACACCTCCGCCAATCTGCATCTCTCCCGGATATGCTTCAAGTGCTTTTTTTGCCTGTTCAATATCCTTTTCATAATATTCGCTCTGTGCAGAATTCAAAATTATTATATGCCCGCCTTTTAACCCGTCATTTTTATACATCTGTGCATAAAATCCTGCATCATTAAGTGATACAAAATTATCCTCAGCGTGATTATCTTTATCGCTTAGTGACCCTCCTACTATCTGCTTAACGGAGCCGTTATGTATATCTATACATGGTCTGAACCTCATAATATCCTCCACTTATTTTTGTTTTGTAATAGTCTTTGCAATATCACTGAACTCATCATCTATGGAAAATTCATACTCGCCCGGTCTTATCTTGCTTGCATAATCGTTTTCTTTCATATAATCAACAAATTTGCCGGAATCAGATATTATACCTTCATCTTCTAAATTATCTGCTACTTTTTTTGCCCAGTCTCCGCTGCTTATTGTGAGCTTTTTCTTTTCCTCTTTTATACTCTTCTCCATCTTCTTTTTTTCTTCTTCAAAAGTTTTGTCCTTTTTCTTTTTGTCAGATGCGTTTGAAGTTGGTACAGGTGTACTTTCTGTGTCGGAATTATTTTTTGTATTGTTTTCGTTTCCTAAAATTGAAGAACCTGAAGCTGTTTTTGTATTATCATAAATTGTATTGTTGCTGCTTGCAAATGTCATTCCCAGTTTCTTTGCTCTTGTAATAACAGCCGAATCAGATGTTCTTATTAGACAAGATATTCCAAGAATAACCGTAACAAACAAAACACCTGCTCCAAATCCTCTTAAAAAAGATTTCTTATTCATATTTATCTCCAATCAATTGTTCACTATCTTGCATTATATAAATCTATTACAAGTTTAACCTCGCCCTGACCGATAGACAACATCTTAGATATTTCCAAAACATTTCTTCCTTTTTTATATAATGCGATTATTTCGCTGTTTGAGTTAAGCTTGTTTTCACTCTTGTTGTTTTCCTCAAAAATGTTATCGTCCTGTGTATGTGAGATATAAGCTTCATTCGTAATCTCAGCTATAGCCTTGGCTTCTTCCTCATCAAGAACCGTATTTTTTTCAGACTTTGAAACTTCATCATTTTCAAAAACATTCTCTTTGCCGTTCTCAGACAATGTTGTTATTTCTTCGGCTTTAAGAAATTTCATTGTATCATCTTTAACACTCTCAACTTCCATCTGTTTAAGTGCACTGTCAACATCTGAAAGCTGTTTCTTAACCTTTTGATAAGCTTTCGCTGTCTCATCACGCAAATCCGCATTAGTAGTATCTACGCTGTGTACCAGATTCTGAATTTCTTTTTCTTTTTCAGTCAGCATATTATATAAAAATACAGTCTCTTCATGATTTTTCTCTATTTTGTCGAATATTTCATTTGAGTATTCATTAAATCCCATTATCTTGTCATTAGATATCTGGCTGAATTTCTCATCCGCCTTATTTAATATTTCTTCCTCTGTCTTTTTAACTGCTTCCCTGATTTTCTCATCTATCTGTTCAGAATCAATTTCCGCTTTGACACCATCATTTTCCTTGTTGTCATTGGATAAACAAAAACTTGCTATCACTGCTCCCAATCCAATGAGTATCATTATAATTTCTATTACTATCATTGTATCTCTTTCCTCGTTTCTTTATCATAAATACACGCTATAAATGTATGACATATATTTATGACATATATTTATGACATATATTTATCTTATATATCTTTATGATTATATCTTTATGTCAAATAACCCGCCTTCAACCGGGTTCAATTTTTTTTCTTGTTCCTTGCCTTTATCATCGGCCCCCTTCTTGTTCTGCTTTTTGTATTTTCCTTTTCCTCCGCCTTTCTCATCATTCTTCAGTCCATCATTGTTTGCTTTTCTTCTTGCAATCGTGGTTTTCATCTCTTTTTGAACATTCTGCTCAAATCCGGCTACAATCTGCTGCTGTTCACCCTCATGCTTAACTGTGTCCGTCTGTTGAATCTGTGACACTTCCTGTGATTTTGGCGGCATTGTTATATAATCTACGGTTAATGACATGGCTCTCCTCCTCTCCTAAAATCAATATGACTTTACACGGATGTCTGCACCTTCTCTTATAAAGGTACATCTGTGAGTTTCCGTATGAACAAAGGTACTGATATTAGATATAACAATCTTTACTCCCGGATATGCTATATTCTCAACTCTGACCTTACCTCCATCCGATGTTCTCTGCATTTCCTCATCTATTCTTTCATATGCTTCTGTTTCTTCTTCTATAGTCTGGTCTATTACTTTTATTCTCTCTGTTCCTTCTTTTATCAGTTTCATTTTTTCAGGTTCGAGTTTTCCCTTTGTCTGCATACGTTTCTGCAAAATTTTTAAATTCTTTACTATTGAATCTTTCTCATCAGTCATCTGGTCAATATGCTTTTCTATATTTCTATATCTCTCACCTAAAGTTGTATCAAACCCGACTTCCAATTCAGTCTGGGTTCCCATCGTTGACCCTGCAACCTTTGTTTCGATTTTTGTTGTAGTCTTCACACTGCCCCCGGCTATCAGACCTCTTTTTCCATTTACGATAACGTCACCGTTCGCTGATATATTGCTGTGCATTATCGCATCAGTGTAAATTGCACCACCTGATTTTACCGTTGCACTTTCAATAAAGTTTGAAATTACATCTCCCTTAGCTTCCATCACACCTTTGCCCATACCCTGCATTCCTCTTTTTAGTACAATTTTGCCTTCTGATATAAGCATAGCTCCCTCAACAGCTCCATTAACCGTTATGTCTCCTGTTGCTTTCACTGTATAGCCTGTAATTACATTTCCTTTAACTTCGACTGCACCGTCATAGTCAATATCACCCGTTGACGGTCCAACATCCCCTTCTATCGTATATGTATCTGTTACAAATACCATATCATTTACAAGTGTGACATTTCCTGAAACGTCAGAATACATTTGCAATTTGTCATCTGACAAATGTATATTTTTTCCATGACGCAGTCTCTTGTTCCTGACTTTTTTAGGACGTATCATGTTTCCATAAACATCTTTTCCCGGTTCACCATAATCTATAGGTATCAGTGTAGCCAGTAGCTGACCTTCCTTTACACTCTCAATCATATCAAGTTTATGGAAATCAACACTTCCATCTTCACTCATTGTAGGCTTCAATGTCTTTTCGGCATTAAATGAATAGACTATTTCGGCATCACTTCCATTTACGGGAAGTTTTGCTTTCGCCACAAGTATATCCATACAATACAATCTTGCTTTCAATGCTATCTCTATATTTTTTTCTATAATTCCATATTTCACACCATTTTGCTCTATAAGATTTTTCAATTCAGATGTCGAAAGCCTTGCACCTTTATCTGAAGGTGGATACAATCTAATTTTAGCGAGATAACCTTTTTTGTCAATTGATACAAGCCCAAATTCCTTTTCCGGAATTTGTTTTCCTTCCAACACCTTGACCAATACGTCTTTTTTACCTGAATTTGCATCTTCAACAAAATATTTTACAATACCTGAATCCACATCCTTCAAGTTCTTTTTGTCTAAATAATTTAAGACATCTTCAACGCTTAATTTTTCTCCTCCGTCAACTTCAGGATAGGCTTTTAAATACATACCGTCATCTTTTTGAATTAACTGAAAAAATGCATTTCTCTTCATATCCCTTCTCCTCCTTGCAACCTGTACACATATCAAATACACCACTCTTTTTCTATATACACATATAAGCACAAACCCTAAATGCCTGTGCTTATATATTCAATATGCTAAAAATGCCCATATTTTCTTTTCCGATTTTATCTCTCATCTTTTTTAATGCTTTAGTGTGAAGCTGGGACACTCTTGATTCAGATACTCCCAAAACCTTACTTATCTCTTTTAAAGTAAGCTCCTCATAATAATAAAATGCTATAACTTTCTGCTCATTTTCATTTAGAGATTCAATTGCTTCTGCCAATGTCCTCTTCAATTCCTGACGATCTACTACCTGCTCCGGACTTTCAAAACAAGATTTATTGTTACCCTCCGGGCTTATATCACTTCCCTGTTCAAGGTATTCATCAAGTGAAACAAGACTGGCAATCTGTGTCTGATTCACAAGACCCTTAAGTTCTTCTTCAGACATATCGAGCTTTTCTGACAGTTCATCACTTGTTGCAGCACGACCATATTCGGCTTCTAAATCATGCATTGCCTGCTCAAGTTTTTTCTGCTTCTGTCTCAAAGTTCTCGGTATCCAATCCATCTTTCTTATCTGGTCAAGAATGGAACCTCTTATCCTTAGACTTGCATATGTTTCAAATTTCACTCCTTTTGTCAACTCAAACTTATCGATAGCATCAATCAGACCAAATATTCCATATCCTACTAAATCATCGTATTCAACCGTGTATCCAAGATACATTCCCAAACGCCCTGCTACTATCTTAACAAGACCTGAATATTCTAATATGAGTTTTTCTCTAATCTTAGGATTTTTTGTCTGCGAGTATTCTTCCCACAGCTCATTTTTGTTTTTTTCATCCATAGATATTTTTCCTTCCTCTACCGCTTAATATATCACTTAATTCTCATCCTGGTCTGTTTTTTCAGTTTCACTCTCTGAGACATCCTTATCTGACTCTTCTTTATCTTCTGCCTCAATATCTTCATCTGTCTGTTTATCTATTTCTTTTCTTAATACACTATTACTTATAAGAACCCTTTCTATAAGCCTTCTGACAAGACATCCGATTATATAAAACAATATCAGTGTCGCCAGTAATATCTCAAGTGCACGTGTAACCTCAACATCTTTCACAATACATACTATCGATATTACGGCTCCTGCCAGCAATGTTATAAATTTCGGTATAAACTCCGTTTTCACAAGATGCCCCCCATTTTAAATAGTTTTTACAGGTTTTCCAACTGACTTTATAACAAAATCACCGGTTTCCGGATAAAACTCAACCGTGCGACCATAATTTAAACCTGTATCCTCCGCAAGTATGCGTATTCCTATACTTTTTAACTTTTCTTTAACCGCTTCAACATTCCTTTCACCTACACGTAGCATATCATTGTTTGAACTAAAAGCAAACATCTGTGCCCCGCCTGCAATTTTTGCCGTAAGCGAACTTTTTCTTGCACCTTCCTTTTCCAGCAATTCTATCAGATAATCAATACCCGTATCTGCGAATTTAGCTCTATTCTGATTTTGTCTTACCTTTGTACTGTCAGGAAGCATAACGTGTACTAATCCAGCTATTTTAGTTGTTTTATCGTATAAAGCAACTCCAACACATGAACCAAGTCCAAGTGTTGTTATCGCATCTGGCGTATGACATATATTTAAATCTGCCATTCCAACCTTAATCATTTTTGCCATTATAAATCACCTATAATCCTAATGATGTTAAAATCTGTCCATACGACTCAAGCGTCGGTATCAGTATGAAATAACCGCTGATATCTACATCAAGATCCTTAAACTTAGATTCAATCAACAAAGCTTTATCACCAAGTTTTCCAAACTCAATAGCTGGAACACTTAAAATAGCTCCAGCCATATCTACAGATAGATATGGTACCGAAGATGTTATTTTCATATTAGTTAATTCTGAAATTGATGACAAATATGCCCCGGCAATAATATTTCCAATCTCCATTAACGCAGACTGTTCCATCTCTGAAAAGTCTCCCTTATTTTCACCAGATACACATCCCATCAGCTGATCAACCAAAAGATGAGCAGCTGAACTTTCGAGTACGAACAACATCATACCATCTACATCACCTTCAAGTGATAACAATATACCGGCAACAAGCGTTTCCGCTCCACCCACTATCTCTGCGAGTTCAGAAAAACCCAGTAAATCTACCTTTGGAACACACATATCGATACGGGCATTTATCAGTTGGGACAATGCAGTAGTTGCATTGCCCGCTCCTATATTTCCTATTTCGGTGAGGACATCAAATTCGATATCCTTTTCTGCTGAATTGTTATTATTTTCCTGCACTTATTTCACCTCTGCTATTTCTTCCTAAACATTCTCTTTTTCAATTATTACAGATGCAATGTTAAGTAAAGAAACTAATCCGTCCCCATGTTTACCTATACCGCTAAGATACTGAACCATAGGATCAGCTGCATCTGAAACATTTGGTTTCTCAATTGATTCTTCGCCTAAAGTCACTACCTCTTTTACTTCATCTACAATAATTCCTATAGCAGACTGTGGCTCAAGTTTAATTATTATAATTCGGGTGGTATTTGTATACTCGTCCGGTTCAAGACCAAATTTTAATCTTAAACTCATAACAGGTATAATATCACCTCTTAAATTTATTACACCTTTAAAATACGGCTGAGCCTTTGGTATTCTTGTAATACGCTGATTTCTTACGATATTGTCAACGTATTTAATATCTATTCCATACTGCTCTGTTCCGATTCTAACAACAATATACTGTTTGCCTTCACTAACAGTTTCTATATTCTGTACATCATTCATATCTTCCATTGTCAGACCCTCCCTATACCAATGAATTTACTTCAAGAATCAGTGCTATCTCACCATCTCCAAGGATAGTAGCACCTCCTATCATCTTGCTGCAGTTGATATAGTTTCCTATTGATTTAATAACTATTTCCTGCTGTCCGATAAGATTATCAACAACAAGACCAGCCAACTTATCACCTTTCTTTACAATTACAACAGTGAGATTTTCATTTTCTTCTCCAACAGGCTCAACATCAAGTATCTGGTCAAGTCTTATAAGCGGAATTACAGTACCACGAAGATTGATAACTTCCTTAGTCTGTACATATTTAACATCTGAAACAAGCACATCTTCAATAGTCTGAATATTTCCAAGAGGAATTGCATATTTCTCAGTTCCAAGTTCAACCATCAATGCCTGAATGATTGCAAGTGTAAGAGGAAGACGAATAATAAAGCTGCTTCCCTCACCGAGCACTGATTTACACTCTATATTTCCGCCAAGTTCTTCAATCTTTGTCTTAACTACATCAAGACCTACACCTCGACCTGATACATCAGTAATCTTCTCAGCAGTAGAAAAACTTGGTCTGAACAGCAAGTCTATAACTTCCTTATCAGTCATATTCTCTGCCTGCTCCGGTGTTATTGCACCAGAATCTATAGCTTTGTTCTTGACTTTTTCAATGTTTATACCGGCACCGTCATCACGCACCTCGATATTTACATTATTTCCATCCTGATAAGCATCAAGATAAATATTACCAACCTCTTCTTTTCCTAATGCAAGACGTTCCTCATTTGACTCAAGTCCATGGTCAGCCGCATTACGGAGAAGATGCTGTAAAGGATCTCCGATTTCATCGATAACTGTTCTGTCAAGCTCTGTCTCTTCACCGGTCATATGAAGAACCATCTTTTTGTTAAGCTTCTTTGTCAAATCACGAATCATTCTTGGGAATCTGCTGAATACACTCTCAATAGGTACCATTCGTACTTTCATGACTGACTCATGAAGATTTGTTGTAACGCTCTCAAGATATTCTATCTGCTCATTGAATCCTGTATCATTTCTTGTATCACTCTCAGAAGAACTGATAGATACAAGTCCGTTCTTTGCTATGATAAGCTCACTTACAAGATTCATAAGTACATCAAGCTTTTCAATATCAACACGTACTGTTCTTCCGACTGCTGGTTTTGCTGTCTTCTTTGCATTTGCTGCCGGCTTTTTCTTTGCTTCTGCCTTAACTGCTGTCTTAGTCGCTGCCTGACCTTTCTGTTCGTTAGCCTTTGCTGCATTTTCAGCTTTTTCCTGCTCAGCTTTCTTTTCCTGTTCTTCTTTTTCTGCCTGTTTTGCAGATTCGTCAAGTTCTCCTTCAAACGGACCTACAATTGCTTCCTTGACTTCCGATACATTTTCAATAGCCTCTTTTATTGTCTCAAGACTTTCCTTTGTAAAGTATACGAGACTGAAATCATATTCAAATTTCTCGTCCTCAATATCCTGAACATTTGGTACTGCCTTGATAACTTCACCAAGTTCCTCAAGAGCCTTAAATACTAAAAATGCTCTTGCAGCTTTTAAGATGCATGAATCCTGAAGATATACAGTAATACCGAATATATTCTGGTTCTGGCTCTTAGCCTTTTCAAATGTATTTCTCTCAAAGTCTGATATCTGAATAGACTGATATTTTGCTGCATCAGCTGCAGGCGCCGTTGCATCGGCAGCCGGTGTCTCCTTCTTAGACTCAACAGGTTTGGAGCTTGTGCTCTTTCCCGTAGCATTCTCTGCTATTGTATTTAATGCATTGATTATCTCTTCATTGTCTTCTGTACCCTCATCGGCAGTATTTACAATGTTGTTAAGATAAGCATCAAGTGCATCAAGACCACGGAATAATACGTCAACCAATTCAGGTTTTACTTTCATGTTTCCGCTTCTGATTTCCTGAAATACATTTTCCATGTCATGCGTAAGTCTCTGCATGCGCTTATATCCCATAGTTCCTGCCATTCCTTTAAGCGAATGTGCTGCTCGGAATATTTCGTTTATTGTGTCCGTATTTTCAGGTTCCTGCTCAAGGATCATCAACTGATCACTTAAAGTCTGTAAATGTTCTTTTGTCTCATCAATAAAAATTTCAAGATACTGGCTTACATCCATTTTATCGCACCCCCACATGCTTTGTTATCGCATCAGCAATCTGTTTTAATGAAACAACTTCATCTACTGCACCCGCATCTGCAATGGCTTTAGGCATTCCATATACGGTACAGCTTTCTGCATCCTGACCGATAACATAAATTTTGTTGGTTTTTTCTAATTGCAATATTCCCTGAGTACCATCAGCTCCCATGCCTGTCATAACAACACAGATTATCTCTTCAAATCCTGTATTCATAAGTGACTCATACATTATGTCTGCACATGGTTTCAAGCCGTTTCTGGCAGCCTCAACGGTAACTGACAGCATATATCCTCCTGCACTTTTTTTGACTCTCATCTGAGAACCGCCTTTGGCAATATATACTGTTCCTTTCTGAAGAACATCTCCATCACAAGCTTCTTTTACATTAATTCTGCTAAGTTCATCAAGTCTTGTACTTAAAGACGCCGTAAATCCTTCCGGCATATGCTGTACCAAAACTACTGGTGCGTCAAGATTTTCAGGCAGAAACGGAATAACATACTGTAATGCCCTTGGTCCGCCGGTTGAGCATGCAAGTGCTACAAGTTTGCTTTTTCCTACGCCAAGCGTCCCGGTTGAGTGCAAAGTTCTGTCTGACTTTAAAACTGGCTGTTTTTTCGGTGCTGTCCTGCTTAACTCTTTTTTTACTTCTCTTGCTGCTTTAGCCATCTTATTCTGAATAGGAATCTTACATACCTCATAAAGCATACGGATAAGTCTTTTTGAAAATTCAGGACCTTTTGCCTCTGACAGGCTGTCAGGTTTTGTCACAAAGTCGAATGCCCCAAGTTCAAGAGCTTCTATAGTCTCCCTTGCACCTTCTTTTGCTATCGTACTGACTATGATTACATTTTGCTTTATACCTTTTCTGTTCATGGTTCTAAGGAACTCTATACCATTCATCTTAGGCATATTGATATCCAGTATAATACAATCAAATCTAAATCCGGATTCAAGCAAAGCAATTCCTTCAAGTCCATTAACTGCAAATCGCTCATTATGTAATTCTTCATCTGAGTTAATTATATCAGATATTATTCTTCTCATAAGTGCAGAATCATCTATAATTAATATATTTTTCAATATAAATGCCTCCATTCCGAATTAAATAATCCTAAATTTTATTTTTTTCTGTTGTGAAACATCTTAGAAAATAGTCCAGATAAACCGGTACGAACCGATTTTGTCTCTGACTGCTCCATATCTATCAATGTCTTAGCCATAGCTTTGATAGATTTCACAGCCGGAGTATTCGGATAAGCGATAGAAACCGGCTGTTGTCTCATGACAGCCTTTGTGAGATTTACATCAAACGGTACAGCTCCTAAATACTCCATTTTCATATTTAAAAACCGTTCAACCACAGAATTCAGTTTGTTATACAAATCATATCCGTCTGACATATTTAATGTCCTGTTTCCAATCATTCTTATTCTGGTATTTTCAGCGTTGAATCTGGGAGTTTTGTTTATTGTTTTCAATAACGCATACGCATCTGTTATGGATGTAGGTTCCGGTGTCGTCACAAGCAATACCTCCGAACTTGCCAAAACCATATCAATAACGGCATCTGATATGCCTGCCCCCGTATCTATTATAATAATATCTGCTAAAGAATCAAGTCCGTACATCATATTGATAATCCCGGATATCTGATCCTTTGACAAATTTGACAGCTCCTTTATTCCTGAACCGCCGGAGATAAAACCTATATTTTCAGGTCCTTTGCATATAACATCCCTGATATCCTTCCCTCCGAATATCATATCTGCCATATTGTACTTTGGCCTTGTTCCAAGCATTACTTCCACGTTTGCAAGACCAAAATCCGCATCCAATATAATAACCTTTTTGCCAAGTCTGCTTAACTGTATTGCCATGTTAACTGACATATTGGATTTGCCAACACCACCTTTTCCGCTTGTAACAGTTATAACTCTTGCAAGATGCTGTTGCTGCATATTCTGTTGTTTAATGATATTTCTAAGCTGTTGTGCCTGATCCATCAACCATTTCCTCCAAGAAGCTGCTTAGCAATCTTTTGTGCGTTAAATTTACCGATATCATCAGGTACATTCTGTCCCCATGTTGCATACGATAACGGTGCAGATGTTAATACACGAAGATTATATATATTTCCTATAGTATCTGTTTCATCTAATTTTGTAAATATAAGGTTATACTTTGTCATCTCTGAGTACGTCTGTGATATTCTGACAAGATCCTTATATTTTGTTGTAGAACTAAGCACAAGATAAACTTCCTGTTCATCCTGTGGTATAGCACCTAGCAGTTTTATAAGATCTTCCTTCTGCTCAACATTATTGTGCGACCGTCCGGCTGTATCTATCAGGACAAGGTCATAATCGATAAGCTCGTCCCTGATATTTTCCATTTCCTCAGCAGTATATACAACTTTAAGCGGTATACTTAAAATATTTGCATATGTTCTAAGCTGCTCTACAGCCGCAATCCTGTAAGTATCAGATGTAACAAGTGCCACCTTAACTTTTTTGGAAAGTTTCATTGTCGAAGCAATCTTTGCTATTGTAGTTGTCTTTCCTACACCTGTAGGGCCGATAAAAAATATATACCTAGTCTTTTTGTTCTGTGTATCAATCAAGTGAGGCTGACCTATCTTTAAAACAATCTTTTGGTATACACCCGCCAAAATATTGTCAAGTGAAGAATTGCTGCCTATGCTCCCCTTAATATCATCAATTATCTGTTCTATATATGACATTTCCACGTCATTATCAAGAAGCTGTCTTCTTATAAGATCGAGATACGCCTTATTTTTATCTTCTTTCTTGTCATATTTTTGCTGCTCATCTTTTACCGATGCCGCCATCTGCTTCTCAATAAGATCCTGCAGCGTATTAAGCTTTTGTTCAATTTCATTATTTGGATCAATTTTATCACTTACTATATCTACTACATTATCTCTTATTATCTGATTATTTCTGACAAGTCTTTCTTTATTTTCTTCAATCCTTGCACTTTTTGAATCTGATGCCGGTTTAAATCTGCCGGCATCAAGTGCCTGCTGCAGCTTTTCAAAATCCGCAGCAGCAGTTTTGCTCTCAGGCCGTACCTGCTCTTTTTTCACATCATCAACCGCTGCGGTAACTTCAACACTGCTTTTTTTAAACAGTTTAGATAACCCTTTCGGATTATTCTCTTTTATATTCATTATTGTAACATCTTCACCGAGTTCCGCTTTTGCAAGTGCAATCGCTTCATTCTCGGTTGCTGCAATATATTTTTTTATAACCACTATACTGTCACCATCCCTATAGATTGTAATTCAACATCTGTATCAATCTCATTGTATGAAACAACAATAAGATCTTTAAATTGTTCCGATGTAATCTTCTTAAAATACATTCGTACAATCGGAGAAGTTACTATGATAGGATTCTTTCCAAGCTCCTCCATTTTATCAACTTCTTCTTTAACCGAATTTAATATACTCTGTGTCTTTTCAGGTGCCAGATTTATATATGCTCCCTGCTCAGTCTGTTTTACGGAACCCATTATTTCCTGCTCAATCTTCGGATCCAGAGTAACAACACTTGTCATCTCATTTGTAGGGAAATATTTATTTGAAATAGCACGTTTAAGACTCTGACGCACATACTCTGTAAGCACATCCGTATCTCTGGTAGTTGCCGCATTGTCTGCAAGCGTTTCAAAAATCGTAACAAGATCCCTGATTGAAATGCCTTCCTCAAGAAGATTTTGCAGAACTTTCTGAATTTCACCGACACTAAGCATCTTAGGTACAAGTTCAGAAATAAGTGTTGTGTTTGCCTCCTGTATGTTATTGATAAGATTCTGTACATCCTGTCTCGTAAGAAGCTCATTAAGGTTGTTTCTTATAACTTCCGTAAGATGTGTAGCAATTATTGAAGGTGGGTCAACAACTGTATAACCAAGAGACTCGGCTCTCTCTCTCTGAGATTCGGTAATCCAGATGGCAGGCAGATTGAATGACGGCTCAAATGTAGGAATACCTGTTATCTCTTCCTCAACATACCCCGGATTCATAGCCATGTAATGGTCAAATAATATTTCACCCTCACTGACCGGAACGCCCTTTATTTTTATAACATATTGATTTGGATTGAGCTGTATGTTATCCCTGAGACGAATCATCGGCACAACACATCCAAGTTCCAACGCTATCTGTCTTCTAATCATTACAACTCTGTCAAGAAGATCTCCTCCCTGATTTACATCGGCAAGCGGAATGATTCCATATCCAAATTCAAGTTCTATAGGATCTACCTGCAAAAGAGAAACAACATTCTCCGGTCTTCTTATTTCTTCTGCTGACTGCTCCTCACTCTCAACTTCCTCCTCAATATCTGCCTCCTCAACACTTGACTGTATCGCTCTTCCTGCCGCAATAAATATCACTGCATAGATAAGACAGAGTAAAGTATTAAGCGGTGTACAAATACCAAGGAATGCCATAGTACCACCAACTATGTATAATACTTTCGGTATTGAGAACAACTGTTTTATAAGCACATTTCCAAGGTCTGATTCCTTAGATG
Source organism: Butyribacter sp. (assembly GCF_056818865.1). Classification (NCBI taxonomy): domain Bacteria; kingdom Bacillati; phylum Bacillota; class Clostridia; order Lachnospirales; family Lachnospiraceae; genus Butyribacter; species Butyribacter sp. Next base: position 56,245 of record NZ_DBLYGC010000016.1, on the reverse strand, counting down.
CTTTTGTAACTATAATACCTGTAGATAATGATATAAGCAATGACGGTATCTGTGAAACAAGTCCATCACCGATTGTAAGGATTGTGTACTTAGAAAGAGCTTCATTTATATCAACTCCCTGAACTACAACGCCGAGTATAATTCCACCAATAAGATTTATGGCCGTTATAATAAGACCTGCTGTCGCATCTCCCTTAACATACTTTGTAGCACCATCCATGGCACCAAAGAAAGTAGATTCATCCTGAATCTTTTCACGGCGTCTTTTTGCCTCTGCATCGTCTATGGCACCGGTATTCAAATCAGCATCAATAGCCATCTGTTTACCAGGCATAGCATCAAGTGTGAATCTTGCCGTTACCTCAGATACACGTTCTGAACCTTTATTGATTACTATAAACTGAATAATAATCAATATAAAGAATATAACCATACCAACAACAAGATTTCCACCACCAACGAACTGACCAAATGTCTCTACTACATTTCCCGCATATCCATTTAACAGAATGTTTCTTGTAGAACTTACATTCAATGACATTCTAAAAAGTGTGGTCATCAAAAGCAATGTCGGAAAAATAGACATGTTCAACGCTTCTTTTGAAAACAACGCATTGAACAGAACTATCAACGCAATACCTATATTAAATAAAATCAAAATATCCAGCAGCAATGTTGGAATCGGCACAATCAAAAACACAACCGGTACCAAGATATATAAGCCTAGAAATATATCATGTCTTTTCATACATACCTCCATACTTTTATCATTATTTTTCAATTAAATACTCTTTTAAGTATTAGTATTACCCTTTTTAAGATTTCCCTTTTAAATTATATACATAAGCAAGCACTTCTGCAACCATCTGATACAACTCAGGTGGAATCTCCGCACCTATTTCAACATTATGGTAAAGCATTCGTGCAAGCGGCTTATTTTCTACTATTTCAATAGAATTTTCTGCTGCAGCTTTCTTGATTTTCTGAGCAAGAAAATCTGCACCTTTAGCAAGCACAATAGGAGCCTCATGCTCATTCTTATCATACTTTATAGCAACAGCAAAGTGAGTCGGATTTGTAATTACAACATCCGCCTGTGGCACTGATTGCATCATTCTTCTTCTTGAAGCCTGCTGCATGCGCGCACGCTGCTGACTCTTTACTTTAGGATCACCTTCTGAATTTTTGTATTCATCTTTAACTTCCTGTTTTGACATCTTCATATCATCATGGAATTTCCACTTCTGATATGCAAAATCTGCGACACCTATAACAACAAACCACATACTTATACGCATTCCGATATCTATAATGATATTTCCTATCAGCTCTATAGCCTGCATAAGCGTATATGAATACATTTTCATAACAATATCCCACTTATCTTTAAGGTAACTGATAACTACAGCACCGAGAATAATAAGTTTTGCCATGTCAAATAAAGTCTCAAAAAGTTTATTTTTTGAAAATATTCTTTTAACACCGCTTATGGGATTAAATTTTGACAGCTTTGGTTTCATCGGCTCAAAAGAAACTTTCCATTTAATCTGTGCTATCTGTGATATAAAAGCTACTGCAAATATAACAGCATAAAACGGAAGTCCCGTAACAAGAATATACTTAATCATATCCCCCACAAGAGCATTTGAAAGCGGTATTGTAAATTCATCCTTCCCATAATCTGCAATATGTTTAAATGTATATTCAAAGCAGCCTATAAAACGATTTCCGACATACCCTAAGCACAGTTTAAGCATAGCAAAAAGTGTCAACAGCATGGCTGCTGTCGTAACTTCCTTACTCTTTCCAACCTGACCTTTTTTTCTGGCATCCGTTAATTTTTTAGCTGTCGGTTCTTCTGTTTTTTCGCCATCAGGACCATCTTTTGCAAACAACTGCAAATCATATCTAAAAATGAATTCTAAAGAGTTTTTTTCATTCATATACTTTCACCCTTTATCAAATAATATAAACCATTTGCCATAAAATAGCAAATATAAAACTATGGCAACTATGGCGTGATTGATTTTACAAACATATCTGTCAAATCCTGCATCTCCTGAAAAATAAAATCACACAATCCCGGCAAAAGATTCATAACAAAATAAAGCACTACCAATCCGACAAATATCTTAAGCTGCATACCTATAACAAACATGTTCATCTGCGGAGCAATTCTTGCAAGAATACCCAAAACAATATTTATTACAAGAATACACGAAAAAACCGGCAAAAAAATTCTAAATCCTATCACAAAATAATCTGTTATATATCTGACCATAGATGATACGATACCGCCGTTTGGCTTCATTCCTCCTACAGGAATTGTCTTAAAAGACTCAATCAATACTTTTATAAGATAATAATGCATATCTGTAACAAGAAACATCAGCATGAACGCATATTTCAAAAAATTAGAAATCACAGTCGATTGCATATTTGATGTAGGGTCAAATTCAGTTGCCATAGACAATCCAAGTTCAAGACTCGTCATATGACCTGAAAAATCCAATATATATAAACAAAGATTTGCAGCCATTCCTATAAGCAAGCCTGTTATTGCTTCTTTAACAACAAGAATGCTGTATCCTATAACACCTGTATAAGATACAGCATTATAATCAACTATAGTGCATGCAAAAACAGCTAAAAAAAATGATATTCCCGCTTTCACCTTGATAGGAATATTTCTGTCACTAAAGACCGGCATAACAAATATCATTGCAGATACTCTTACCATAACCAGTAAAAAACACTCAAGATATTCAACAGTAAACTTCACCTATTTCACCCCTACTTTATGTAATTTGGAATGTTTGCCATCAATGATTCAAAAAGCCCGACACATTTATTCATAATCCAACTGCCGCATAATACCACAACAAGCATAATGGCAATAAATTTAGGAATAAAAGTCAACGTTTGTTCCTGAATAGATGTAATAGTCTGAAATATACTTATTATCAGACCGATAACCAATGAAATCAACAGTAAAGGCATAGACGTCTCCACTATCGTAAGCACGGTCTCTCTCGTCAAATCAATAATTGTAGCCTCATTCATAATAATCCCCCATTTGTATAAAACAATAAATCATTTAACACATTCCATCCAATATCAATTAAACGAATTAACAAGCTGACCAATAACAAGATTCCAGCCATCTGCCAATACAAATAACAATAACTTAAATGGCAATGATATTGTCGTAGGCGGCAACATCATCATACCCATTGACATTAGCGTTGATGCAACAACCATATCTATAACGATAAATGGAAGATATATCAAAAAACCAATTATAAATGCTGTGCGAAGCTCACTAATGATAAACGCAGGTATAATAATAGTTATTGAAATATCATCATAACTCTTTACATCATCAGATGATTTCTTGTTCAAATCCATAAATAATTTTAAATCTTTTTCTCTCGTCTGTTTAAGCATAAACTCACGAAGTGGAGATAAACCTTTATTTATAGCTTCCTCCTGCTTAATACTTCCTGACATATACGGTTTTACAGCTTTGTCATTTACTTCTGTAAAAACAGGCGACATTATTGCAATTGTAATAAATAAAGCCAGTCCAACTATTACCTGATTAGGCGGGGTTGTCTGAGTTCCCAAAGCTGTTCTCAAAAAATGAAATACAACAACTATTCGTGTAAATGACGTTACCATTATAAGAATTGATGGAGCCAATGACAATATTGTCAGCATTATCAATATCTGCAATGTCGATTCAAGCTTCATACTGCCTGCATTTGAAGATATATTTAAATCTAAAGTATTGTCATCTACATCTGGTTCAGCACTTATATGCTCCTTTGTTGTTGAATCTACCCCTTTTCCCGCTGCAAATGCCGGGCGTGATACAGCAAATAGAAGTACGAATACTCCTATTAACATAAAACTGCTCATTATAGATTTAAGTTTCTTTTTATTTATCTTACTAAACATTTATTTTCCTCTTAAAAATGCTTGTCCTTACCTGTACTCTTCTTTCTTTCCTTCATCAAACTTGAAAATACAGCCTTAAACGAAGTATCCTGAATTTCATTCTTCTCATTAAAATCAAGCTGGTCTTTCGTCAATTCCGTCAATTTTACAATTTTTTCTTTACTCTGTGCTACAGCAACATATTTTTCTCCGATTCTTATTATTGAAATCGTCTTTCCGGGAGAAAGTTGAAAATTTTCAATTATGGAAATATTATTTGTCTTGTTTTTAACAAGACCCGAATTTGCATACCATTTCGTAACAACATATGATAAAAACAGTATAGCAACAAAGATTATAATGAGAACAATCAATTTAAAAATGCCGGTAAATGTAGAATATTTTGTAATCAAACTCAACATATCTACACCTCCAGCATTAAATTATTTTTACTTTGAAATTTCAACAAGTCTGATACCAAAGTTTTCTTCAATAACAACAACTTCACCTTTGGCTACAAATTTTCCGTTTACTAAAACATCAACAGGCTCTCCTGCCAATTTGTCCAACTCTATAATAGTTCCCGGAGAAAAATCTAAAATCTCTTTTATTGATTTATTGGTACGTCCAAGCTCTACCGTAACCTCCAAAGGCACATCAAGCACAAGGTCTATATTTTCTTCCTGCATCAATGGGCTTACACCTGCATTGAATGGTTGGAACTGCGCAGACTGAACATTTACATTCTGCATCGGCATAGCATACTGTGGCTGCATCTGTGCTGCATTCATAACAGGCTGCTGCGGCATTTGCTGCATGGCAGGTGGCGGTGTCTGCTGCTGTGCAGGCTGTACCGGTGTTGGCGTCGGTGCTGCTGCAACAGGCTCCGCTGCCGGCTGAGGTGAAACAGCTGATGCTGCTTCTGACGCTGCCGTTTCAGGCTCTGCTCCGATGAATTTATTGTATAATTCTCTTGCAAACTCAAATGGATACAACTGCATAATCTGACTGTCGACCAAATCACCGATTTTCATATCAAATGCAACCTGAACTATCTCTCCCTCAAGGAAATTAGACAATTCACTATCATCTATTGTGTCATTCAAATCAACAAGGCTTGCAATCGGTGGACTGATGTCAACCTTTTTCTCAAGCATAGATGAAAGTGAAGTCGCCGCTGAACCCATCATCTGATTCATAGCTTCACTTATCGCACTAAGGTGGAGTTCTGATAATTCACCATCAGTATTTGTACCGTCACCACCCATCATCAAATCTGTGATAACTTTAACATCATGCTCTTTAAGAATAAGGATATTGTTTCCGTCTATTCCACTGATATAAGAAATATGTATGAATACGCACGGTCTGTCATACTGTGCAGATAATTCATTCATTGTAACATATGACACTCTAGGAGTAGTTATAGTTACTTTATTATTTAAAAGTGTTGACAATGTAGTTGCCGCAGTACCCATATTTATGTTGGCAATTTCTCCAACCGCATCTCTCTCCGCATCAGTAAGTCCCTCACTTACTTTCGATGCATCCTGTGCTCCGGCACTGCCTGACGTATCTCCACCCGTCAACGCATCAATCTCTTCTTGAGTTAACATTCCATCCATAGGTCTATTGCTCCTCCCTTATTACTGATGTAACTCGAACGGCATAAGAATCACTCGTCGCACCCGGGAGTGCAGTAAATTTCTTTATGTTTCCGACATAAACTTCAAGTTCATCATTAACTTTAGTATCCAGTTTGATAATGTCTCCAATCTGGATATTAATATAATCATTCACAGAAATAGAACTTCTGCCTAACATCGCTTTCACAGGTATCTTAGCATAATCTATTATGTCCTCGATAACTTCCTGATAAGCACCTGAATCACTTTCTTTCATACTTGAATACCAATACTTGGTATTCAGCTTATCAATGACAGGTTCTACACATGAATATGGAATACATATATTCATAAGTCCCTCGACAGAACCTATCTTTACACTCATAGTAATAATAGCTGTCATTTCACCTGGAGAAATAAACTGTGCAAACTGCGAATTTGTTTCTATTCTTTCTAACCGGGGTTCAATAGATACAACACTCTCCCACGGATCAACCAGCAGGTTTGTACATACTTCCAAAATTCTTTCCAGAATAATAAGCTCAATTTCAGTAAAATCCCTGTTTCTCTCAAGTGGTGCCACGCCACCACCTAACATTCGGTCTACTATCGTAAATCCAAGATTTGCTGAAAGCTCAACAATAATGTTTCCTTCTAATGGAGAAAAATTAACAACACCTAAAAGAACCGGATTTGAAAGTGCATTTGCAAATTCTGAATATGTATTCGCCTCAGCATTTACAACCTCGACCTGAACATTTTTTCTAAGATATGCCGGAAGATTTGTAGATAAAAGTCTTCCATAGTTTTCAAAAATAATCTCTAAAGTACGAAGATGATCTTTTGAAAACTTTGACGGTCTGGCAAAATCATAATTCTTTACCTGTTTTTCTTTATTGTCATTAAAATCATCTGCATTTAAATCACCATCATTAAACGCTTTGAGCAGATTATCTATCTCTTCCTGAGATAAGGTATCTCCCATTATTTTCACCTCACACCTAAAACCCTGTCTATGCTAACACAAAAAGATATACAAGATTTCAGTTTTTATAAACCATAGTAATCATAACACATTTTCACTAAAATGCAAAGTAGTTTTTTAGATAAAATCAACTACTGATACATAAAATTAGTTAATGTGATTCCTACAATTGCTTTTGTATCAAATTTCTTCTGAATCTGCTCTAACGCTTCTTTCTTTACTATATCTTCAGAAATATCATCTTCTGTGTGAGACTGAATTACAGAACGTATAATATCTGTATATATAGATGACTTAGCTGTAACTGCATCTGTTCCAAAGTCTTTATAATCATCTGCTTTTTTGTTTACTGAGATTGTATAACCTGATATCATAGCATAATGCTGTGAACCATCAGCACCTGTCTTTAAGTTAATTGTTTGCTGAGAATCAAATGTTACAGGTGTATCCTCGAGATCTTCCATACTGTAATCTGCATCTGCACTTGCATCCGAATCACCATCAAGTTCAAGATTAAGCACTGATGCAACCTGTGTTATAAGGTTATTTGTTTTATTGAATGTTGGAACCATTACAAAAAACATTATCGCCGTCAACACAACATTAACTACTGTCAAAACCGTAATAATAACGCTAAATATGTTCTTTTTCATAATCTCTGCCTTTCCTTAATCATTGTTACTGTATATTTTTATTTCTACACGACGATTTTTTGAACGTCCGCTTTGTGTCTTATTGTCCGCAACAGGATCAACTGAAGCTCGTCCGGATGCTTCAAGATACTTAACATTAAGTCCCTTTTTCTGCTGGAGATATTGTAAGACACTCGTAGCTCTCGCCGTAGAAAGTTCCCAGTTGCTTGAATATTTTGATGTGCTGCCGATAGGAACATTATCTGTATGTCCTTCTATCTTAATCCTCTTATTTGTATAACTTTTAAGAATGTCTCCTACTCTGCTGATAATTGGTAATGCACCGCTTCTTATATCTGCACTTCCTGAGTCAAACAGAATACCTCCGCTAAGAGAAATCATTACATACTGATAACTGTTATCCATTGAAACCTGAACCGAATCCTGCAAACGATTTTCTTCTGTCTTTTCAACAATATCGCTGTACAACCGCTCTGTAGATTTCTGCTGTTCCTCTTTTTGCTGCTTTTCAAGTTCAGACATAGGATCTTCTTCTTTTTCTGATTCACTCGCCTTTCCCATATCTGAATAATAGTCATCAAGGTTGTTTAACTGGCTTGCTCCGCTTGAAACAAGCTGTCCGTCACCTACGGCTTTCTCGCCACCGCTGAATATACTGAAACTATTTGAAAGCGAAGCGACAAGCTCTGCATATTTTACCTGGTCTACATTTGACATTGAATACAAAAGTACGAAAAAGCATAGCAAAAGGTTCATAAGATCGGAAAATGTATCTTTCCATCCATCGGTCTTGATTTCTTCCTTCTCTTTTTTTGCCATTAAGCTTCACCACCTTCAGCCGCTGCCTCACCAGCCTGACCATCTTCGCCTGCATTTTCACGTTCACTTGGTGAGAGGAATGATTTAAGTTTTTCTTCGATAACTCGTGGGTTCTCACCTGCCTGTATTGAAAGAAGTCCCTCCACCATAATCTGCTTCATGGTAATCTCATCTTCATTTTTCATTTTGAGTTTGAATGAAACAGGTATACATATCCAGTTCGACAAAAGAGAACCATACAATGTTGTAAGAAGGGCAACCGCCATATTTGGTCCGATAGAACTCATATCATCCATGTTGTAAAGCATATTTACAAGTCCGATAAGTGTACCAATCATTCCCCATGCAGGTCCCATTCCACCCCAGTTAGCCCAAAATCCAATCTTTTCATTGTGTCTTGCATCAACTGCATCGAGCTCAGTCTGCATGATGTTTCTTACAAGTTCCGGATCTGTACCGTCAACGATAAGCATAATCCCTTTTTTAAGGAAATCATCTTCTATTCCGTTTGCTGCCTCCTCAAGAGCAAGAAGTCCTTCCTTACGGGCAACATTTGACAAATCAATAATATTTTTTATTGCATCGGCCTGATTTAATTCCTTTTTCTTTAATGCAATCGAAAAAGATTTCAGTGAAGTAATAAATTCCGGAAAACCTTTTGCCTGAAGAATCATACAAAAAGTAGAACCACCCATAGTAATGAATACTGACGGTAAATCTTTGAAATGTCCAAGTGATGCAAATCCATCTGCACCAGTAACAATACCGAAAAAAACAACGATAAGACATGCTACAATACCTACAATAGTTGTAATATCCAAAACAGCCACCACCTTAATTTTATTTTTTATTTATATAATTTCTATTTAAAATCAATAGAATTGCATTCACGCTTATATAATATTACTAAATTTTTAACTTCCTGTCTACTTTCTTTTATAATAAATTTCTTCCCTGTAGTCAGAGTAATAACCGTATCCGGCATTTCCTCAACCGTCTCTATCAAATCCGTATTAACGGTTACCTTTGAACCATTCATTTTAGTCACATCAATCATACACTTACTCCCCTTTTCTTCTTCCTTTTTCCTTAAACATATAAACAGTGACAGCAGCAAAAATACAAAATCAAATATTTAAATTGTTTTCCTGCCATCACTGTCAAATTGTGTGATATGTAAAATCACACTTTCAAACTAATCATTAACGCTTAAGATTTACAAGTTCCTCAAGCATCGTATCTGATGTTGTGATAATTCTTGAGTTTGCCTGGAAACCTCTCTGTGTTGTAATCATGCTTGTAAATTCTGCTGCAAGGTCAACATTTGACATCTCAAGTGCTCCAACCGCAAAACTTCCTGAGAGACTTACATCCTCACCTACTCCATCAAATGTTCCTGAGTTAAGTGTTGCAGAGAATAATGAATCTCCCTCTGCCTCAAGACCTGAAGGGTTTGCAAATGTTGCTACGGCTATCTGAGCAAGAAGCTTCTTTGAACCGTTATTGTATGTACCGTAAATCATACCCTTGTCATCAATTGAGATACCACTCATCTCACCGGCTGCATTACCTGTTCCAAGACCTTTTCTATTTCCTTTGGTATATGAAGTATTTGATACACCTGAACTTGAATACTGTGTAAGGCTTGAAAAATCTACTTTTACTCCGCCGGAATCTGTTGCAGGAACATACTGTGTGAATGTATTATCAAGCTTCCCTGAAGCTGTAACCTGAAATACAAGAGCTTTTCCAAGGTCTTCAGATGTATCAGGTATTTTCTTAGTACCTTCATCAGCAGATGAAAAATCACCTGTCTCTGCTATAAATGATACTGTAGGTACTGTGCCTGCTGCTGTAAGTGTAAATTCACCTGTCTTTGCATTGATATTGGCTTTATCGAGCGAATAGTCAACACCACCAAGATTTATTTTAACACCATTTGTATCATATGTCGTTGCTCCATTTGTAGTTGTCTTCTTGAGGAATATTGAATTTCCGTCTGCATCCGTCACATCTGAAAGAGTAATCGCATATACTGACGTTGCCTGTGCATCTGCTCCTGTTCCTGATGTTCCTGAACCTTTTCTATACATGTTCATCTTTACTGTATATTCCTGACCAAGTTCATCGTAAAAACTAAATGTAATCTTCTTACCGTTTTTTGTATCTATTTCATCTGGTTTTGATACTACAAGGTCTGTATCAGACTTATCAATATTACCTGTAATCGTAACTGCTGATGTCTCTGTAGGTGCATAATACATATTTTCTGCTGACATAACCTTAAGATCCTGAACAGTATTCTTTGTGATTGTCTGATTTCCCTGGGCATCTGTTGTTGCCATCCAGCCCTGCACTGTCGCACCGTTTGTTGTACAGTATAATGTACCGCCTGCGTCTACATTAAGTGCTCCTGACTTTGTAAAGTATGTTGCTCCGGCTGACTTTACGATAAGGAATGAATCACCGTTGATAGCGACATCAAGTGCTCTGTTTGTTGTCTGTGTTCCACCCTGTTCAGTAATATTTGTTGTAATAGATGCTACCGAAGAACCAAGACCTATCTGCTTCGCATTTGTACCTGCGGCACCTGTTGCTGCATCGGCACCTGTTGCAGATGACATAGTCTGATAAAACTGGTCTGCAAAGTTTACACTGCTTGATTTAAATCCTACTGTGTTTACATTGGCAATATTATTACCAATAACATCCATCTTTGTCTGGTGTGTTTTAAGACCTGCAACACCAGAATAAAGTGATCTCATCATAATATTTTTCCTCCTTCTTACAAAACACTTACTTTGATATAACTGTATAGTGTTTTTATAAAAGCCTGAATACCTGAAAATCCATCAATCAGTCAGGATTTTCCACGCTTCCATATGAGGTCCGGCGTAAAAGTATTCTTTAGCTGATTACTGCACCATCAATATTTGTAAATATTGAATCTGTCTTATCATTCATTGCCGTAATCACTGTATTATTCTTAACATTTACAATAAATGCAAGATCATCTACCATAACCAAAGACTCCTGAATTCCTTTTTCCCTAGCCTTCGTTGTACCATTTTCGAGACGTTCCATCTGCTCCGCAGATAAATTTATGTTTCTATTTGCAAGTCTCTCATTGGCATGCTTTGAAAATTTTAAGCTCTCATCAGATTCCTGAGTAGAATTAAGTATTTTCTCAAATGAATTCTCTGAGCCAGTGGAAGTATTTTTATTTGTACTTTTTTGATTTATGATCTGACTTGCCATTTTATTGATTGATGAATATCCATCGTTAAGTCTCTGCATAAATAAATCCACCTCTCTTTACTTTTCCCTTTTCAATTCTACCTACTCAGTTTTTTCTGTTGTACTTGTACTGTTGTCTGTTGTACTGTCAGTCTTATCACTTTCTGAACCATCTGTATCTGTCTTACCATCATTCGTTGAAGTTTCTTCTTTAATTCCTTTTACAACGAGTTTAACATTTGATACATCTACAGTGCTGTTTGAATCATCAAACACAAAACCTATTGTGTAAGTTCCCGCATCAAGTCCTGCAAAGGCAGATTTATCAATTGTAAGCGTACCATCTTTATAACTGAGTTTACTCTTATCTACTTTTGTTGTATTTCCATTTGCATCCATAATTCCAATACCCATTGAAGATGCTTCATATCCGTGTGAACCAAGACTTATGCCGGTCACCTGAACATCCTGTGGATCATGGTGCTTATATGTAACAGTCTGTGCTGCTACCTTAGGCAGATACTGTGAGATAAGATATGATGAATCAATTACTTCTGTTATATCATCATATGAATATAAGTTTCCATCTATAGAGACATATGCCTTATTGTTCTGTATTGTAACATAATCAACCGTACCCTGTACTTCTGTTGCCTGACCGGTGCTTGATTTCTGCTCAACTTTAACCTCTTTTCCAACAAGTGAATACGCTGATGTGTTTACTGTTGTTGAATTCAGGTTTTCCATCTGCTCAAGCTCTGAGAACTGTGCAAGCTGTGCTACATATTCAGTATTGCTTGTCGGTTCCAGCGGATCCTGATACTGCATCTGTGTTACGAGCAGCAAAAGGAAATCTTCCTTTCCAAGTGAATCATTTGTCTTTCTCTCTTTAGTCTGCTGTGAACTCTCTGAAATCTGTACCTGACCATTAACTACCGGTGCTGTTATTGCCATTTAAACTCCTCCTTTCCAAACTCATTTACGCCGTAAAGTCTATCTGTGAACCATTGTCACGCATAACCTGTTTTCTTACGGCTTCTTTTTCTTCATTTGAAATCATTTCTTCTGATGATGCTTCATCATCGAAATCAAATTTCATCTGTTTACCATTTCCATTATCAGCTTTGCTCTGGTCACCATTCATCGTCTGATCGCTGTGTGAAAAATCAAAATCTGACACATTTACTTCAACTGCATCAACTTTTAATTCTCTCAATTCAAGATTTTCACGAAGTGTATACATCTGGCTTTCAAGCGCTGCTTTGGCTTCTTCTGACTGTACTGAAAATACTGCAGTCATCACTCCGTTTTTTGATGAAACATTAAGCAGTAACTTCCCCAAATGTTCAGGATTGAGCTGCATCTCCATTGAAGTAGACTCAGTTCCAATAGAAACTTTTATTTTCTCAACTACCTGATTTACAATATCAACCATCTGCTGCATTCTTACAGATTCCGGTTTTGCAACCTGAACAGTATCATTTACAGCCTGATTCAAATTCTGAATAAAATCATTTCTGACTGTGTGTTGATTGTCAGTTGTAACATCATCCTCTGAGATTGTCTGATCATGGGTAACTTCACTCATATCATCTTCTGACTGCGATGAAAATGAGCTTTGCTGTGAAGAACTTTCTTCGGATTTTGTCACTGAGACCTCAACCTTTGTATCTGATGAATTGTCTGACGTATTAACTGTCGTTTCACCCTGCACACTTTTCTTCTCAGTTGATACATTGTTTGTATTTGTAGCAGATTCTTCTTCTGCTGATACATTGTTTGTATTTGTAGCAGATTCTTCTTCTGCTGATACATTTTCAGATGTGTTTCCACTATCTGCAGCATCTACTGCAGTCTCCTGTGCTAAAGCCGGAGCATCTTCTTTGAAAACGTCACTTCCTGTCTGTGATTTTGCATTAAAATCTTCTACTCCTTCAAGAAAATCTGACTTAGACATTCCTGTTAAATCTTCCCAATTAAGATTTCCTAAGATATCACTAAGCTCATTTAACTGGTTCATCATATTTTCGTCTGTAAGAAGATCCGTAAAATCACTGCTTCCATTTACAAAAAGAACAAGTTTTGCAAGATTGTTTGATTCAAGCAAATCAAGCGGGCTTAATCCAAGTGCTGTCATAGCATTTGCAAATGTATCATCATCAATTCCAAGTACATCTTTTACTTCATCTGCTATCTTTTCATTGACTTTGTCAATACTTTTTTGGTTTAAGCTGTTTACTGAATTTCCTGAATTAACATCAGAAACCTTATCAGAAGTGCTCTTTGCTTTTGACTGGTTTGCCACTTTCACATTGTTTGACTGAGTTTTTGACGCAGTCTTTGATGCTGCAGCACCATTTGACTTCTGTGATGTCGAAAGATAGTTGTCAAAAGAATTTGAACTTGAATTTTTCTGAACTGATCCTTTTGCCTGCTGCTTTACCTGACCGGCTGACAATGTTTCCATTATTACCGATTTGATTTCTGCCATCTTTTCACCTCCTTATATTTAGTAATGATATATATGTAAACGACTTTTGCCGTAAACACCATGTTATTCTTTTACCGCAGATATTTTCTTTGTAATCTGTGCAGCGAAATCAACATCCATTTCCTGTAAAATAGCTGCCGCCTGCTTTTCACTCATATTTTCAAGAATGTCTTTGATAAGGTCAAGATCCTCTGACATTTCAGATAATCTTGCTGCCGCTTTGTCGGCATCCATATTAGCATAGAACTTTCCAAGTTCTTCTGCTTTCTTTGTATACTGAAGTTTTAAAAGAACCTGTTTGTAAATATCCTCTGCATTTTTAGGTTCAATCTCCTCATAATATTTTTCATATTCCGAAATATCAGGAGCCTTTTTGTTGAATACAACTTTTTCATCAAATTCCTTGACACGTTTTTGGAACGCATCATAGTCATCTTTATATCTCTGCAACTTTTTTATCTGAGCTTCAAGTTCTGAAATATAATCAGAGTTTGCATCTGTCGTACCGTTTTCAGACTTAAGTTTGCTTTCAAGTTCTTTAATTCTCTCGTTGGCGGCTTTCAAAGTCGTATACTGATAATCTCCTTCTTCAGCCTGTACTTCTTCTGAAGCGGTCGGAAGTATTTTATTTACAACCGGAACATCTTTTAATACCGGATACAAAACTTTGCTTCCTATTCCACCTACATCCATTTTAATTAAAAATGCAAAAACTGCTAACCAGATAAGAATAATAACTATTGCAATTAAAGCAGTCACTAATTTGCTTCCGCCGCTCTCCTTTTCTTCACCAACTACATTGTCCTTATCCTTCTTTGCCATCTGCTTAATCCTCGCTTTCATCACTGCCGGTTCGGAACTTAAAACTTACAAGTTCATTTATTTCTTTCTGCTCTTCAGCATTTATCTGTTCTTTAAATTCTTCAAAAGCTTTTTCCTTGAGTTTTTCATAAGTTTTTCTTTCCTTCATGGCATTGTCAAGTTTTTCTCTAGCCCTATCAACATTTTTCTGCTGATTTGCAATAACTATCAATTGAAGTTTTATATTATATTTTATATTTTCGACACTATCTTCAAGTATCTTTATCTCTGAAATATTCAGAGTATCCATAACAGCTTCATATAATCTTGTCTGATATGCATTTTTTCTGTTTTCCAATTCTTCCAACTTTTCTTCTTCCTGTCTGAGTTTCATAATCTCAATACTGTACTCAGCTTTCACCTGTTCTTCCAATTTTTCTTTAACAGAAAGAATACTTTCCATCTTAAATATAAATTTTGCCATCAGCCAACCTTCAATTTATTGTCTGTAATCATTCTTCAACGGCATTTTCATTGTCATCAAAAATACCCTCAAGTCTCTCTATAGCATCTTCAAAAGAAACTTTCTCATATACATCCTGCATCAAAAAGTCATTTACCGCATCAATCTTTGAAAGTGCAAAATCAATTTCCTTATTTGAGCCTGGCTTGTACGCTCCTATGTTGACCAAATCTTCTGCTTCAGAATAAGTTGCCATTACATTTCTAAGCTTACCCGCTGCCTGCTTATGTTCTTTCGTTGCAATACTGCTCATTACACGCGATATACTCGCAAGTATGTCTATTGCAGGATAATGATTCTTTTGAGCAATCTTTCTATTTAAAACAATGTGACCATCCAGAATACTTCTCGCCGTATCAGTAATCGGTTCATTAAAATCATCACCGTCAACAAGAACAGTATACAATCCTGTTATTGAACCTACATCTGAGCATCCTGCTCTCTCAAGAAGTTTAGGCATCTCTGCATATACGCTTGGCGGATATCCCCTCGATACCGGAGGCTCACCTGACGCAAGACCTATTTCTCTTTGTGCCATTGAAAAACGTGTAAGTGAATCCATCATAAGAAGTACGTCTTTCCCCTGGTCTCTGAAATACTCAGCTATCGCCGTTGCTGTCTGCGCCGCCTTTTTCCTGATAAGTGCCGGTTTATCTGATGTAGCTACTACTACAACCGAACGCGCCATTCCCTCAGGTCCTAAATCTCTCTCAATAAATTCCCTTACCTCTCTGCCACGCTCTCCAATAAGCGCTATAACATTTATATCCGCTTTTGTATTTCTGGCAAACATACCCATCAGTGTACTTTTTCCGACACCACTTCCTGCAAATATACCAATTCTCTGTCCCTTACCTACTGTTATCAAACCATCAACAGCTTTTACTCCAAGAGGAAGAACCTCATCGATTATCTTTCTTGTAAGTGGGTCAGGTGGTTCTGCTTCAACAGAATATGCTGCATTTGTAGCAAGTTCTGTGTTGTCTATCGGATGTCCCAAACCGTCAAGTGTCTTGCCGAGAAGCTCATCCCCTACCGAGACTTTAAGAGGTGCACCCGTATTTTCAACTCTGCTCCCAAGCCCAACACCCTCCGTCTGGTCATATGGCATCAAAAGTACCCTGTCATCCTTGAAACCGACTACTTCTGCATTAATCACCTGATTTGTATCCTTTGTGACAATATGGCACAGATCATTTAATTTTGCGGACGGACCGATTGATTCAATTGTAAGACCTACAACCTTTGCAACCTTTCCAAGTTTTTTTTCAAACGACTGCCTAAGAAGCATATCATACTTAGATAAGTCAATATCAACCATATCTATACGCCCCCTCTTTCCTTACATTGCAAGCATCCTAAGCTGTTCTTTTAAATTGTCAAGCTGTGCATCGAGACTACAGTCAATAATTTTTGAATCAAGGTCTATTATGCATTGATTATGCATGAGACTTGCATCTTCTATTATATCCAGTTCCTTATCAGAACCCACTTGCTGCTGCAATTCATCTCTTTTTGCAGATACAATTCCCATATCTTCTTTTGAAATATGCAATGTAATATTTTTTGTTTTCTCTATGCCATTTACGACATTTGTGCGTAACGCATTATCAATAAGATAAATTATCACATCTTTTTTGTCAGCACAGACAACACCGGTAAGTTTCTCAACCAAATTTACCACAAGCTCTGCATACTGTGGTTCAAGGCGTTCAGCCATCTGGTCTACTTCCTTAAATTTGGCTTCGTACTCCTGTTCCAGCTCATTTTTTTGTTCTTCAAGCTGCATAAAAGCTTGATTCCTGCCTTCTTCAAGTCCCTGGTTTTTACCATCTTCAAATGCCTGATTTTTTATCTCTTCCGCCGAATTATTGGCTTCATCGACAATAAGCTGTGCCTGTTCTTTAGCCTCAGAAAGAATTCTGTTTTTTTCTTCTTCCAATTCTTCTGACAATTTCTGTTTTTCTTCTTCTCTGACTTCATCTACAGAAATAATATTCATTCCCTCATTGAAATCATCAATCTGTGAATTTACATTTTCATCGTCAGTTTCTTCATCAAGACTTAACTGTCTGAAATTAAACGGTTTTATTTCGTCATCCTGCTGTTGTTCATATATTTCAGGATGAACATCTTTACCATGTATATCAGAGTCTATAACTCGTTTATCACTTTCATCAACTGTAAAATAAACATTTTTTATAAGATTAGACAACTATCTCGTCACCTCCACCTCTGGAGATGATAATCTCAGCAGAGTCTTCGAGTTTTCTGATAATATTAACAATCTTCTGCTGTGCTTCTTCAACATCCTTCATACGAACAGGACCCATGAAATCCATATCTTCTCTTATCATTGTAGCAAGACGCTTTGAAAGGTTGCTGAATATAAGATTTTGAACTTCTTCATTTGAACCTTTAAGTGCAACTGCCAATTCATTATTGTCAACCTCACGAAGTACACGCTGTATAGATCTGTCGTCCAGTGAAAGAATATCCTCGAATACGAACATCTTCTTTCTGATTTCGTCTGCAAGTTCCGGATCTTCGATTTCGAGACTTTCCATAATATGTTTTTCTGTTCCTCTGTCAACTGTATTCAAGATGTCTACGATAGAATCTACACCGCCAACAATCGTGTAATCCTGATTTACAAGAGAAGCAAGTTTCTGTTCGAGCACTTTTTCCACCTCTTTAATAACATCCGGTGATGTTCTGTCCATCTGTGCTATACGCTTTGCAACATCCGTCTGCTTGTCCGGTGCAAGAGCTGATATGATAGCTGATGCTTGATTTGATGACAAATATGATAATATCAAAGCAATTGTCTGTGGATGCTCGTCCTGAATAAAGTTCAATAACTGACTTGCATCTGTCTTTCTGACAAACTCAAACGGTCTGACCTGCAATGATGCCGTAAGTTTTCCGATAACATCTTTAGCACGCTCTGAACCGAGAGCCTTTTCAAGAAGATCCTTGGCATAACCGATACCACCCTCTGCAATATACTGCTGTGCAAGACATACCTCGTAAAATTCATCAAGAACTGCATCTTTCATTGCCGGAGATACGCTTCTTGTATTGGCTATCTCAAGTGTAAGCTGTTCTATCTCATCCTCTTTCAAATGTTTGAATACATTTGAAGATTTATCAGGTCCAAGTGCAATAAGCAGTATAGCTGCTTTTTGCACACCTGTAATTTCCTCTGTTTTAGCCATCCCAATCCTCACCTTTCAATTAAACTTGTATCTTAATTATTCCCACTCGTCATTCAGCCAGTTACGAAGTAATTGTGCAACCGCCTCAGGATTTTCATCAACAAATTTTTCTATCATCTTTCTAGTCTCAGATTTATCACTGAATTCAATATCATCAAGAGACTGGTTTTCTTTCGTAGTAGCCAAAAGCTGCTCAACTGAAAGTTCCGGTTCTTCTTCTTCAGCTGCAAGCGGTGATGCTCCACGAAGTATAACAAATATAAGCAATGCTATGATAAGTACAGTAAGTATAATCATAAGGTAATTTGAAATACCTTTTGATGTATTTGTACTGCTCACAAACTGTGGCACCTCATAAGCAAGTACCGTAATCTTATTTGCACTTACTCCTGTTGCCGCTGCAATAAGATTTATTTCATCATCTGAAATTGTAATTGTGTTTGTTGTGTTGTTTTTGGCAATAAACTCATCAAACGTCATATTGTCAAGTGTGCCGTCTGCTTTAAGGTCATCTTCCTTATATACATGATACTTTCTCACAACAATACCAAGAGAGGAATCTGCAAGTTTTATAGCAGGTGTCTCCTGTTTGATATTCTGAACCTTTTCATTTGTAAGAAGATCTTTGAGTCGCTGAACATCGACAGTATTTGATGTTCCCGAACTTCCATTGTACACATAATCAGTATCATCATCATTTGAATCTGTTCCAGGTGTTCCTCCTGCACTTGAGCCACCCTGCGAACTATATGTATAAAGTTCTGTCGGATATCCGTATTCTCTTCCATCTGCAACTGAATACTCTTTTGTAAGAGTCTCAATCTTGTTCATATCAAATTGAATACCATCTGTTCCGACCTGGGCATCATCATATCCACATCTTATAAGAAGTGTTGTTACATTGTCTGCAATTGTATTTCTAAGCTTGTTGCAATACTCTGTCGTTCCTCCTGTAAGAGTTCCACCAAGTCCGTCACTTGTATTTCCGTTATAAATACATTTACCGTCTGTATCATTGATAATGACGTTTTTTACATCTGTTCCGACAGTATTTGCAAGCCAGTAAGCAAGTGCCTCAGATGTTTTGTCATCGAGCATATCCTTATTTTTATCATTTAATGCAATGCTTGCCGTAATTGATGTCTTAGCAGTCTCAGCATCGTCACTTGAAAGAACAGTATATGTTGATTCAGGAACATTTATAAATACATTTGCATCATCTATAAATTTATACTGTATAAGACTTTGTCTTATTTCAGACTGAAGTGCAAGGATTTTTTTCTGATCCTTTTCACTTTCCGTCGTTGACATGGAATTGTTAAATGCATCATCCCATGTATATCCCTTGTCTGTAAGACCATTGTCACTCATGGTATATAATGCATTTGTCATGTCATCCTGATGTACATATATCGTCTTGCCGTCACTTGATGCTTTCCATGTTATACTCTGGTCATCAAGTGCTTTTGTCATTGTGTTTGCATCATCAACATTGTCAAACACCTGAAACTTTGACCATGTCGGTCTTGAAGCAAGCCATGCGACAACTCCTATTGCAATAAGTACAACACATAATATAGCTATAACTATTGTTTTTTGTTTACTTGTATATTTGTTCCAGAATTCTTTAAATTTCTCAGGAACTTCTTTTACTTTTTCGCGCATAATCCGACTCCTCTAATTCCTTTCGGCTTATTTTAGAATTGTAAATTCATCAATTCTTTATACCCCTGAAGAAAAGCATTTCTTACCGCAACTGTGTACTGTAACGAAATATTTGCTTTCTGCTGGGCAATCTGTAAATCATGAATACTGTCTGACTCACCTAATGCATATTTGATTTCTTCCTCTTCTGCCGCATTACTGTAATCATTTGTTTCCTGTACCATATTTACAGCCGAATCAAACAAGGTCGAAAATGCACTCTTGTTATCATCTGAATTTATGATAAGTGAATCTTTTCCGTCCGATAAGCCGGATGAAATCGTCGGTGTCGAATATGCTGACGCAAGATCCACTCCTGACAACGCTGTTAAATCCATCTGTCAAATCCTCCAATCTGATGTACGTTTTTCTGCTTTTATGGCATTTTAAAACCAAAAAAATATCAAATCACTCTGATTATGATGACTTTCCAACTTCCAATGCTTTAAGTTCCATGTTCTTTGAAGCATTAAACGCTGTAACATTCGCTTCATACGATCTGCTTGCATCAATCAT
Source organism: Butyribacter sp. (assembly GCF_056818865.1). Lineage (NCBI taxonomy): Bacteria > Bacillati > Bacillota > Clostridia > Lachnospirales > Lachnospiraceae > Butyribacter > Butyribacter sp. Next base: position 35,734 of record NZ_DBLYGC010000016.1, on the reverse strand, counting down.
ATTAGTCATCTCTGTAACTGTATTAACATTAGGATATGTAACATATCCCTTCTCGTCTGCATCCGGATTTGACGGATCATAAACCATTCGGCATTCTGTCTCATCATCTTCATATATCTTTGAAATCTTTACACCTTTTCCAACTGTACCGGTCGCATTTATAAGAGCATCATTGAAAGATACATAATTTTTTTCTTCAAATACCACGGATTTTCTTTTGTAGACATTGCCATCAGCATCTCTTGTAGTGTTAACATTGGCAATATTTTCTGAAATAAGATCGAGTCTTGTCCTCTGCGCTGTCATACCTGTAGCACTTATGTTCATTGCTGAAAAAACACTCATACTTTTCCTCCTGTTTCAATTCATATTTTCAACTCTTATTTATTAACTTGTTTTAAACACACTTGTTATCCTTTTAAATTCCTGACTTATGGAATCAAGCATTGTGTAATATTTAATCTGGTTTTTTGCAAGTTCTGCATTTTCAGTATCAATATCAACATTATTTCCATCTATACGATAACTTGCTGTTGCATAATCTGTATATGTAGTCCCTGTAAGACTTTCCAAATCAGCCTCCGCAACATTGTCATCGAGAGAACATCCTCCGCTCACTGCACTCTGCAGATACTGTTCAAACTGAACATCTTTTCTCTTATATCCGGGTGTATCTACATTCGCAATATTATTTGAAATCACTGAATTTCTTGTCCAACTCGCATCACTTGCTTTCTCTAAAACATTGATGTAATTATAAGCCCCTGATGAAATCATACCCATACTCCTTTCACTATTATTTATATTTATCCTTATATAACTCTTCAAATCAATTGCCATTTTAAATTATGGTGCAATCAATTTTAAAACACTGCTACAATTAAATATGTATAAGAATACATATTTAATTATAAAGAAATTATGGCAAAATACAAGTATTTATATCAAATTTATTAAATTTTTGCATAAATTATTTCGACAGTTTTTATTATTCTTGTCAATTTTTATCCACAATGATAAAAATGCCATGTAATACTTAATACATAACAGTATAACATGGCATAATAATATTATATATTTTGTGCAATAATATCTTCACACAATAAATCATTTACAATATGTATAGTCGTCCCCTTCATACCTGAGGATTTCGTTTCAATTATACCTGCACTCTCACATTTTTTCAAAGCATTGACAATAACAGACCTTGTAATACCAACCTTATCCGCCAATCTGCTTGTAATAAGTATCCCTTTTCTTTTTCCACCGAGTTCTTCAAGTACACATATCATAGCATGTGCTTCAAGTCTCGACAGCGTCTTTACAGCTGCACGTATGTCCTGCTCCTTGTGATACTCTTCAGAGACTTCTTCACTCTCTGCCCTCTGCATCGCAAGTCCTATAACTGTCGTGCCATACTCTGTCAGTATAATATCATCTATAGAAAAAACATCATTTTTCCTATAAACAAATAAGGTTCCCAGCCTTTTTCCTGACATACAGACAGGCGCAACCATCGCCTGATACTCTATTATATTATCGCATTCAAGTCCAATAGTCAACAGATTTACATTTTCTTTTGTAGATAATATACTCATAAATCTGTCTTTTAACGCTGCATCAATATACTCGCCGTAATGTGCATCTTTTAGTTTTGGAAAAACATCTATATCATCATATTCTTTCAGTCCGAGTACTTTTCCCTTTTTGCTTGTAAGCAAAACATTTACATGAAGCTCTTTTGATAACACTTCGCAAAACTGTCTGAAATCAACTTTATCCGACTCCTGTTCAGTGAGAAGCTTATTTATTTTTCTTGTTTTATCCAACAATTCCAAACTCATTTTATTCCTTTTCCTTTGCCTTCACAAAACCACACTGTTCATCCATACAAACAAGTTTATTTCCCTTTTCAACCATCGGCCCGCCACAATCCGGGCATTTCTCGGCAGATGGTTTCTGCCATGACATAAAATCACATTCCGGATATGAACTGCATCCAAAATATCTTCTGCCTTTTTTGGTTTTCTTTATCACAACATCCGCACCACATTTAGGACACTCTACACCTATTTTTTCATAATAGGGTTTCGTATTTCTGCAATCCGGGAATCCGGGACACGCCAAAAACTTACCGTGTGGTCCATATTTTACAACCATGTTTCTTCCGCATTCCTCGCAGATGACATCAGTAACTTCATCTTCTATCTTTATCTGCTCAAGTTCTTTCTGCGCAAGTTCAACTGCCTCATGAAGATCAGGGTAGAAATTTTCAACGACTGTTTTCCATTTTACGGAACCGTCTTCCACTCTGTCTAAAAGTCCTTCCATATAAGCTGTAAAATTAACATCAACGATACTTGCAAATGACTTCTTCATGATATTATTTACAACTTCACCAAGTTCAGTAATATACAGGTTTTTCTGTTCCTTTGCCACATAATGCCTGTTTATAATAACCGAAATAGTCGGTGCATATGTGCTTGGTCTTCCAATTCCAAGTTCCTCAAGAGTTTTTACCAACGATGCTTCAGTAAAATGTGCCGGCGGCTGTGTAAAATGTTGTTTTTTATCTATCTGTCCAAGCTCGAGTTTCATATCTTTCTCAAGTTTTTTCGACAAGGTTTTTTTATCTACTTTATCTTCATCCGTCTGATACACTGATAAATATCCCGAAAATACTACCTTTGATGATGCCGATGTAAATCTGTACTTATCCGAATCTATCTTAACCGATTTTGTCTCATATTTTGCAGCAGACATCTGGCTGGCCAGAAAGCGTTTCCATATAAGCTGATAAAGCCTGAACTGGTCTCTCGACAAAGACTCTTTCACCTGTGCCGGCGTCAAATCAACATATGACGGTCTGATAGCCTCATGTGCATCCTGAATCTTTTTTGAGTTTTTCTTAGACTTTTCTTCCTGATTAAGGTAATCCTCGCCATAATTTTCTTTAATGTATTCAGCTGCACTTTGTTTTGCTTCTTCTGATATACGTGTCGAATCAGTACGAAGATATGTTATAAGGCCAAGAGTTCCTCTTCCTTTTATCGCAACACCTTCATAAAGTCCCTGCGCAAGTCTCATCGTTTTTTGTGTTGCAAAATTTAATGTCTTTGCGGCTTCCTGCTGCAATGTACTTGTGGTAAAAGGCAGCGGACTCTTTTTTATTCTTCCGGAAGTCTTTATATCTGAAATCTTAAATTCAGATTTTTGTATTTCTTCTATTATCTTATCTACCTGTTCTTTTGATTCAATTGCAATCTTTTCTTTTGTTGTTCCATAAAAATCTGCAACAAGCGGTTTCTTCTCGCCTGCTACCTGAAATTCTCCGGATAAAGTCCAGTATTCTTTCGCTATAAATGCATTTATCTGTTCTTCTCTGTCGGCGATAATTCTAAGTGTAACCGACTGAACTCTTCCTGCACTTAGCCCTCTCTTAACCTTAGCCCATAAAACCGGACTTATCTGGTAACCTACCATTCTGTCAAGCACACGCCTTGCCTGCTGCGCATCAACAAGATTCATATCTATCTCTCTTGCCTGTTTTATTGATTGTTTAACAGCATTTTTTGTTATCTCATTAAATGTAATACGCCTTGCATTTTTTACATCAAGTTTAAGTGCATTTGACAAATGCCACGAAATTGCCTCTCCCTCTCGGTCCGGGTCAGTTGCAAGATATACTTTATCTGCCTTTTTCACTTCTTTTCTAAGTTTTGCAAGAAGTTCTCCCTTTCCCCTGATGGTAATATATTTAGGCTCAAAATCATTTTCAATATCTATCCCGAGCTGACTTTTTGGCAAGTCTCTCACATGACCGTTCGAGGCAACCACCTCATAAGAACTTCCCAAAAACTTTTTAATAGTCGTAGCTTTTGATGGCGACTCAACAATTACCAGATTCTTAGCCATACTGTTTCCTTCCTTTCAACAAAGTTTGCAACACCTTATATCTTTATTGCATAATAGTTGCTTCCTATCATAGTGACAAGCCCCTTTAATTCAAGAGATATAAGCCTATCCATCACAACCGGAATCTTCATCCCTGTCTGTTTTGCAACTTCTGACACATGTGCCGGTTCCAAACTTAAACTAGCATACACTATTTTTTCAGTGGTTTCAAGCAAAAGATTATTTTTTTTATTTTTTAAGTCAATATCTTCACTATAAAATATGCCGAGAGCATCGAGAATATCTCTCACATTTGTAACTAATGCCGCACCATCTTTTATAAGTCTGTTGCTTCCTTGATAAAAATCATCATTTATGCTTCCCGGCACGACAAATATGTCTTTTCCCTGTTCTAAACCAAGTTCTGCCGTAATGAGTGAACCACTCTTATTTCCTGCCTGTATAACAAGAATCCCATCCGATAAACCACTTATTATACGATTTCTTCTCGGGAAATTACCAGCTGCCGGAAATACTCCCGGAGCATACTCTGAAATCAGCCCACCTCTCTCCTGCATTTTCATATATTCGCCGATATGCTGTTTAGGATAACATATGTCAATTCCGCATCCGAGAACGCCAAATGTTTTTCCGTTGACAACCGACATTGCCCCTGACTGACTCTTTATGTCTACCCCTCTCGCGAGTCCGCTTATAATCTGTATTCCGTATTTTGCAAGTTCTCTTCCAAATTTTTCCGCTATGCACTTAGTCTCATATGAAGCATTTCTTGCACCCACAATTGCTACTGAAGGCTTTGACGCATCCGGCAGTTCACCCTTATAAAAAAGACTGTATGGCGGTTCATATATATTCTTTAATTTTTGCGGATAATCATCTGCATTTATATATGTAAAACCTATATTACTGTCATTTAGTTTTTTCCATCTGCTCTGTATACTGTTATAATTTTTAGAATTGATTATTTTTTTTAAAATATCAGGTCTTATTCCTTTTATATTATAAAATTTGTAAGCTTCAGCATTAAAAATTTCCATTTCCGAGTCAAAATAATCTAAGAGTTTTTCTATAGTTTTTTGTCCCACACCGTTTATTGTGCTGAGCCAATACGCAAATATTTTATTTTTATCATTCATCGACATTCTGCCACCTCCAATATTTCTTATCTGCTGACCTGTAACACAATGCCTCTGATATATGTTCTTTTTTTATTATACTGCTTTCATCCATGTCGGCTAAAGTTCTCGCAATCTTTAATACCTTGTGATACGCTCTCGCACTGAAATCCAATGTGTCAAATGTAAGCTCCAGAAAATCTTTTGCTTCACTTTCCATAACACAATACTTTTTAATCATTCCTGCCTGAAGTTGTGAATTGAATATTATGCCCTCTTTTTCATATCTCCTCTTCTGAATATAATGAACATTTTCAACACGCTTTCTTATCTCTTCTGAGCTCTCTGCTTTTTCATTACCGTTTATTTCATTGTATTTTAATACAACTGTTTCCGTAAAAATATCTATTCTGTCAAGCAGTGGTTTACTCACCCTGCCAAGATAATTTTTTATCTGCATCTGTGTACAGCTGCACCTTTTTCTGTCAGGATAATAACCGCATTTACATGGATTTAATGCTGCCGTAAGCTGGAATTTTGCCGGATATCGGCAGCTTCCTTCCAATCTCGAAACATTTACATATCCTTCCTCTAAAGGCTGCCTCATAACTTCAAGTGTCTGCCTGTTAAATTCCGGAAGTTCATCGAGAAAAAGTACACCGCATGATGCAAGGCTTAATTCGCCGGGTTTTGGATATTTTCCACCTCCCGCAAGTGCAGTCTGGGTAATCGTGTGATGCGGTGCTCTAAAAGGTCTTTTAACCACAACCGGCATCTGTTCATTTAAAAGCCCCGAGACACTATATATCTTGGAGAGTTCCATCCTCTCTGAAAATGTGAGTTTTGGCATAATCCCCGGAATACTTTGTGCTATCATTGTCTTTCCGGTTCCGGGTGCTCCTATAAGTGCGATATTATGCATTCCCGATACCGCTGCCTCAACCGCTCTCTTTGCACCTGCCTGTCCTTTTATGTCAGAAAAATCAACATCCGTCCCATCCGCAAATATGCTGATGTCAAGCTCATCTTTAGATATATGCTCATCAATTTTTCCGCTATTGATAATATCAAGCATTTCGTTAAGATTTGAGACACCTATTATGTTAATTTTACTTACGATTTCTGCCTCCGGAATATTATCTTTTGGTACAATGCAATACTTAAATCCATTTTCATATGCTGTATAAACTCTGGGAAGTACACCGTTTACTGATTTTATTTTTCCATCAAGACTTAATTCACCGATAAATAGACTCTGTTTTAAGAATGTTTTGTCTATATAGCCAAATGCAGCCAAAATAGCCACAGCTATAGACAAATCAAAAGACGTTCCATCTTTTCTTATATCAGCAGGGGAAAGATTTATCGTTATTTTTTTCGGCGGAAATCTGTATCCGCTGTTTTTTAACGCTATCCTGACTCTTTCCCTTGCCTCTTTCACTTCTGATGACAGATATCCAACAAGTATGAGCCCCGGAAGCCCATCTGAAATATCTGCCTCAACATGCACAACACAGCCGTCTATCCCACAGACAGCCGCACTAAACGATTCACTATACATAATTTTCCCTCCGTGTACAGTAAATCCCCGTAAATCATATTCATATACTAACAGAATATTTTTAATATGACAATATTTTGAAATAAATTATTTGTCCAAAATTCTTTTTAGCTCTTCCATAAAAGTATCCACATCCTTAAATTCCCTGTATATAGATGCAAATCTTACATATGCAACCGCATTGAGTTTTTCAAGGCTTTTCATAACAAGTTCTCCTATGAGACTGCTCGGAACCTCATTTGCCTCCCTGCTGAAAACTTCTGCTTCTACATTATCAACGAGGGCATTCATGGCATCTACCGAAATAGGCAGTTTATGGCATGATCTGAAAACACCCCTCTCTATCTTTGAGCGGTCATACGGTTCCCTTGTCTGGTCTTTTTTTATGACAACAAGCGGAATTGATTCGACTTTCTCATATGTAGTAAATCTTTTATTGCATTTATCACACTGCCTTCTTCTTCTTATAGATGCATTTTCATCCGCCGGCCTTGAATCTATCACTCTTGTATCTGCTTCACCGCAAAATGGACACTTCATAATCATTATCCTCCAGTCAAATATCATTATTCAGAATAATTATAATAGAAGAAACCCTAATTGTCCATCGGATAAATTGCTACCATTCACATTTATGAAGGCATTTTGCGGCTTCTATTTCAACAAGCACCACGTCGGAGCCTATCCGCTTTACGCATTCGTATGGTATCAGATACTCACTGTCACGTCCTATAATCCCAAATATTTTGCATGGACCCGGTATTACAAGTGTACAGATTCTGCCTGTACGTTCCTCAAAATCTATATCACAAATATTACCAAGCCTCTCCCCATCACAGACATTGACTACTTCCTTTTCCCTGAGTTCACAAATCCTCATACTTCCCCCAAATAACTATAAATATTGTTTCATAACCTTCAAAGCTCTTTTTTCGAGCCTGCTTACCTGAGCCTGTGAAATACTTATTTCATTGGCAACTTCCATCTGCGTTTTCCCCTCATAATATCTCATTTTTATTATGCGATGCTCTCTCTCAGACAGGTGGTCTATCGCTGCTTTTATCGACATTTTCTCTACCCAGTCTTCCTCAAGATTTTTCTTATCACTTATCTGATCCATAATATACAGAGTATCCCCTCCCTCTGCAAATACAGGTTCATAAAGCGAAACCGGACTTTGTATCGCATCAAGTGCAAACGCAACATCCTCAGGCGTCACCTCGAGTACCTTAGCTATTTGTTCGATTCCCGGTTCTACCTCACTTTGTTTCATCAATGCTTCTTTAGTATATATCGCCTTATATGCAAGGTCTCGCACAGACCTGCTCACCCTTATACTATTGTTGTCCCTCAGGTACCTTCTTATCTCTCCTATGATCATTGGCACAGCGTAGGTCGAAAACTTTACGTTCATTGTCACATCAAAATGGTCTATAGCTTTCATAAGCCCTACACATCCGATTTGAAATAAATCATCGCTGTTTTCACCCGCTGCTCCAAATCTCTGTATTATACTTAATACAAGTCTTAAATTCCCTTTAATAAATTTTTCTCTTGCTTCTTTATCCCCTTTTCTTATTCTGTCAAATAATTCTTTCTTTTCTTTCTCTGTAAGTAACGGTAATTTTGATGTATTGACACCACATATCTCTACTTTATATACAGCCATCGAAACCTCCAGATATTCTCAATTTAAGCTTATATAAAATAGGATTTACCAATTATGTTATTATTATTCCAATCTTACTATCTCTTTTTTGAGACGTCTTATTATTTTTTTCTCAAGTCTTGAAATATATGACTGTGAAATCCCCATCATATCCGCAACTTCTTTCTGTGTTTTTTCCTCTCCGTCCTTTGAATTAAGTCCAAACCTTAATTCAATTATCATGCGTTCTCTTTTACTCAGTTTTTCAAGTGCCAGTCTCAAAAGTTTCTTATCAACTTCATCCTCCATGTCCTTTGATATAATATTTTCATCAGTGCCAAGAATATCGGACAAGAGCAGTTCATTTCCGTCCCAGTCAACATTTAGCGGCTCATCAATCGATACTTCAAGTTTAAGTTTATTATTTCTTCTCAAATACATCAGAATTTCATTTTCTATACATCTCGACGCATATGTAGCAAGTTTGATATTTTTAAGCGGATTAAATGTATTTATCGCTTTAATAAGTCCAATCGTACCTATTGATATAAGGTCCTCGACACCGACACCCGTATTATCAAACTTTTTTGCTATATATACAACAAGTCTCAAATTGTGCTCGATAAGACTGCTCCTGGCCTCCTTATCATCATCCGAACCGAGTTTTTTCATCACCTGTTCCTCTTCTTCTACCGTAAACGGCGCAGGTAAAATCTCGGCTCCTCCTATATAATGTATCTCCCCTCCTCTTTTAGGAAATATAAATCCTCTTATCTCCGGCATCATTCTGAATTGAAATTTGTTTGGCATTGAAATCTTTACCATTTTGTCCTCCTTTTAGCACTTTTTTTCTGTTTTTTGCTGGAGCAATTTAGAATCATCTGAATATCATCGTTATCATCTATCTCTTTGCTTAATGCTCCCAAAAAATTCAGCATCACTTCACCATTTTGAAATACAGCTTTCTCAAATCTGAAAGTTTCCAACATACCGCTTCCGCCAATTGAATTGTACGGTATAAGAAGCGGTTTCTGTACTTTACTGATTCCAATCTGCATGGCTGTCTTTTCTGATATTATATTTACAGGTTCATTTGTATATGGACTCGACAGATTATTTCCCGTATCATACAAAACATTTATTATTACATGCTTATTCCCCTGAAAAAGCGTTGCCTTTAAAGTAACTTCACACTTTTTCGCCTCACTCTTAATCATATTACGCAAAACAGCAAATAATACATAAAGTATTGCAAATGATACTATTGATAAACCAAATGCAGTCAGGATACTTGCCTTCTCTCCGGTGTGAATAACTCTTCTCACCAATAAAAGACTTCCGGCAGTCAGAACTGAGCTAAACAATAACAATACCATGTCTTTAATATATGCTTTCAATATATTTTTCCCTTTATACTCTCTATATGTATATGAAAATGCCGTGAGAAGCATAATACTAAAAAACATGAAAAAAAACTCCGGTATACTTCTTTTTCCCATGAGCAGTCGGATTTTATATATCAGTGACAAAAAAGATACCACAGCCGAAGCTGTGAGCCATCGAAACGGCGTATACTTTTTTCTGCGTATAAACGCCGTAATCCATACTAGAAATAAATTCATTATAAAGTTTAGAATCCAATAAAAATCAGCATAAAATAAAATTACAACCCCCTGTACTGATGTGATGTTAAATTTATATTACAGTATCTTTCTTGCAGATTATGTCAAAATGTGCCAAAAACAACAGTTTTTATATACAAAAAAAGGCAAAACCAACGTTTTGCCCTCTTTTTATCATTCTATTATTTTAAGTTATTCAAGATAAAGCGATGTGAAATTCCAAAGTAAAGGTTTACTGCTGCTCAATTCAACATTATCCGCATCTATTACTTTTGCCATAAAAGCATTTGGAATATCTTCATCTGCGACATTATTTTCTTTTGCCATCTGAAGAGACATATATCCTTCATCTTCATCATATTCAATATTATCCGTAATCTGATAATGGCTGCTGTCAATCTTATATCCCTCAAGCTTCCTTCCGCCAAAGTAAATATAAGTATAATCTGTAAATCCTTTTCCCTTTACGATATAACCCTTGCTGTTTCTCTTTACATTCTCTAACACAACCGGATATGTTCCCATCTGCAAATCAGTTTTCTCAAACTCGTTCATACCGCCGTATGCATACTTATCTCCATAAAACCAATCATACTCAAGAGTTTTCAATCCTGAAAGATAGTAGTCACTATCCCAGTCTGTCTGCTGATGATACTTTGTTATCAGCCCTTCATGTATTCCAATCTTGTTTAAAACATATGAATAAAGCTGATAAGCAGCCATATCTTTGTCTGACTTTTTCAATCCGAAATTGTCCCAAATGACATACTGTGTCTGATATAAATCAGAATTTTTAAGTTCATCGGCCTTAATGTCGAGACTTGGAAGATGATCTCCGTAAAGAACAAGGACAGTTTTTTCATTTCTGTTTTCAAGTCTCTTGATAAGATTTCCGAGCATTTTGTCAACCAGTGCAATTTCATTCACATAATAGTTATATTGGTTTTCCATCCCTTCCGGTGCTCCCAAAACCTTTATTTTTTGTTCATAATCGCCCGTATCAACGTCATACTTGCCGTGGCTCTGAACAGTAATACCAAATGTAAAGTCTGCACCATCTGTAGAATCAAGTGTCTTGATTATCTGAGGGGCAATAACATCATCGTTAACCCATCCGTTTGGATTTTCCTGTAATCCATTCATATATTCCATAGAAGTAAATGTGTCAAATCCAAGATTTTTCAATACATCATTTCTTCCATAAAATGTCGCACTGTTGTTGTGGACACAATGCGATGTGTATCCAATCTTAGAAAGATCATTACATATACTTTCTGATGTCATATTTCTTAAAACTGTTTTGTAAGGATATTCACAAGCACCAAAATCACGCTGACGCATACCTGTGAGCACTTCAAATTCCGTATTTACGGTACCTGCACCGACCGTTGGAACCGTGAGAAGTCCACTGGAATAATTTTTTGTAAGTTCATGGAACACCGGCAGCGGATCTTCAGAGAACTTAAGTCCCTTCATATAGTCAACGTCAAAAAATGATTCCAGCTGAATCATTATGATATTTGGCTTATCATCACTGTTTTTTGATTTCGACTGATTTTTTGAACTGTCATCAATTTTATTTATTATGTCGTTAACCGACTGTTCGCTATAATCATCCGGCTTTGATATGCCTACATCGATTATACTGTTTGTAAAACAATACACAAATCCATAATTTTCATATGCTTCAGATATATTTGTATAATTTGTGGCAAGTGCCTTAACAGAACCACTAGAACTTCTCAAAAATACAAGTGCCAATGATATGACTGCAACGGCAGATGCAGAAAATACCATACGCTTGTGGTTTCTTTTATGATGTCTCGGTGCTCTTTTGTAAAGTGATACCATCGCAAAAGTAAGTACACATACAGCGACAAGCATCATAGAAATATTTAATACCGTAAGATAATGCCCCGATACACTTATGGCAGTCTTTATCATCGTAAAATCAACCGCCGAAAACGGTGTGACCCTGAAATGCAGTATAACAAAATTTGCTATTCCAAAACACAACCATACAATTGCTATCGAAATAAATATAAATATCTCCCTTTTGAAAAAGAGTGCAACTGACAATGTCAGCATAATGATAAGTGTATTAAATGAAAATAATACCGGACTCGAAAACATATAGCCAACTCCGGAAACCAAAGACTTTCTGCTAAATGATTCTATAATTATTTCCAATAATACAGGTACTACCAAATACTGCAATACATATCTAGCCGATCTCTTTAACTTATAATAATCATACATTCAAAATTCCCCTTTATATGCATTCATCCACTGTTTATCATTAACCCTGAAGATTTTATTCCGTCATGTTCTTATATATTTTTGCTACTTTATCAACTGAGCCTGACGCTACAAGTCTTCCGCTGTCAAGTATAATGGCTCTGTCGCACAATCTCTGAACCTGCTCAAGTGAATGTGATACAAATAATACTGTAACACCCTTATCGAACATACTCATAATTTTCTTTTCACTCTTATTTCTAAACTTTTTGTCTCCTACCGACAAAACTTCATCCAAAATAAGGATATCAGGTTCTACAACTGTCGCAATCGAAAATCCCAAACGTGACTTCATTCCTGATGAATAATTCTTGATAGGTACTTCTATAAATTCGCCAAGTTCTGAAAAATCGACTATCTCGTCAAATTTTTCATCCAAAAATTCTTTCGTATATCCGAGTACCGAACCATACAGATAAATGTTCTCCCTGCCTGTATATTCCGGGCTGAATCCCGCACCAAGTTCAAGAAGCGGAGCAACAACACCTCTTGTCGTAACTGTTCCTGCTGATGGTTTAAGTACACCTGATACTACCTTTAAAAGCGTACTCTTTCCTGAACCATTGAGTCCAAGTACACCAAGACGCTGACCTTTTTTTATCTCAAAATTAATATCTTTAAGAGCCCAAAACTCACTATATTTTAAATCTCTTTTTAAGAATTTAATCACATATTCTTTTAAGTTATCGACACGTTCCTGATTCAGGTTAAAACGCATTCCTACATTTTCTACGCTGACTGCAACATTCTTCTTCACAGCAACCTCCTAAATTATACATATAATATAAATTTATCCTGTTCTTTGTAAAATAATACCGAACCTATAATCACACTTAAAACCGCAAAAATTGCCGAATGAATACAATAATCCACATTCATTGCCGTACCATATAAAACAGCATTTCGGAAATTTGCTATACACATATAGATAGGATTAACATTAAATACCCATCCGTTTCCTGTATTTATAACTCTCTCTGTTGTATAGAAAATAGCTGATGCATACATTATAAGCATGGTAAGCACTGACCATATATATTCGATGTCTCTGAAAAATACATTTAAAGTTGCAAGAATAAGTCCTATTCCAAGTGTCATGACAAATAATATCACCAACGGAATAAGTCCCTCTACAATATGCCATGTAGGTTCAACTCTAAGCACAGCCGCCACACCTACAAGTACAACGAGTGATATAACAAATGTTACAAAATTTGATATTATTGCCGCAACAACATATATATATTTTGGAACATACACTTTTTTAATCATAGCTGCATTTCCACTGACAGCTTTCAAACCGGCTTTTGATGCAGATGAAAAAAACGAATATAGCAATCGTCCACACAAAATATAGACCGGATATGTTCTGTCATCTTTTCCAAATAACGTACCAAACACAAGTGTAAGTACAATCATTGTAAGAAGAGGCTCTACAAGTGTCCACAAAATACCAAGATATGATCTTCTGTATTTTAATTTGATATTTTTCTTAACAAGTTCAAATAACAGATACTTGTATCTCAAAAAATTGTTTAAATGTCTTTTAATATTCATGTTTGTCTACTACTCCATATTTAATATATATTCCCATATTTCCTTATAGTAATGCTTTTTACAATGTTTTTGAAAGCCATAAAACATTATCCGTCAAAAAGCAACTCGAAACTAATTATATCATAGAGTTATAAAAAGTCAATTCGCAAAAATAATATTGCTACTTTTTCTAAAATAAGATATACTTTAAATAAATATGATTTGAGAAACGGGGGATTCTATGAATAATTTACATATGTCAGAAATCTTGTCATCAAAATATGATGTGCATTTAGATTATCAGATTACTATGTATGACCAGCTTCCATACAAACGGAATGCTGATTTATGCGGTGAACAAAACATTGCAATGTACAGCGGTCATGTCATAAAATATTATATGTGTGATAATAAAGAAAAACAATTTGCTGTAGATAACCATGACGAACAAATCAAAGCTATACTTGCCCAGATTGAGGCAGATTCTGTTGTCAAACCTACTGCCGATGATATTGAAGATACATCATCAAATGAACCTGACGGCATATCACAGGAACAGATTCAGACATTACTCGACGATAACCCGGAAAATATTTCAGTCGAAGAATTTGATTCATTTGGTAACAGTGATGTTGATGACAATGAACCAAACCCTTCAATACCTACTGTTGATGCTTTTGCAGGTATTGAAGATTGGTAAGTATTACAGATTCAAAAAATGGCTGTTTGTATAAAACACAAACAGCCATTTTTTAATATTTTCTTATTTCTTTTTTCTACCGAATGGGCCTTTTTTTGTATGTTTTTTGTCTTCCGGCTCTTCTTCCTCTTTCTTCTCTCCATACATAGCTTTATCAAACGCTTCGAGAAGTTCTTTTTGTTCTGAATTCATTTTTGTCGGGACCTCAACAACCAGAGTCACATAATGGTCTCCACGTATCTGTTTATTTCTAAGTGATGGAACACCTTTATTTCTTAGACGTACACGGGTATTTGTCTGTGTTCCCGGCTTAACAGTATATATAACTTCTCCGTCAACCGTCTTTATGCGGACATCTCCGCCGAGTGCTGCCTGTGCAAATGTGATAGGTGCTGTCGAGAATATATCTCTGTCCTGTCTCTGGAAAATAGGATGCCTTGATACTGCAACCTCAACTAAAAGGTCACCTCTCTGTCCTCCGTTTACACCCGGTTCACCCTTATCACGAATTCTTACACACTGACCGTTATCAATACCTGCCGGAATAGATACTGAAATCTTCTTTCTCTTGCTTATATAGCCTGAGCCGCCACAGTCTGAACAACGTTCTTTTATAATCTTTCCGGTTCCGTGACAATCCGGACAAGACTGTACATTTCTTACCACACCAAATAAAGACTGCTGTGTAAATACAACCTGACCTTTACCACCGCATTTTTTACATGTTTCAGGTGATGTACCAGGTTTTGCACCTGTTCCGTGGCAAGTTGCACATTCCTCTTTCAATGTAACATCAATCTCTTTGTCAACGCCAAAACAAGCCTCTTCAAATGTAATTCTTACAGATGTACGAATATTCTGACCCTTCATAGGACCATTGCTCTGGCTTCTTGAGCGACCGCCACCAAAGAAATCTCCAAATATGTCTCCGAATATGTCTCCCATATCCATACCGCCAAAATCGAATCCGCCTGCTCCACCTGCACCACCATCAAATGCTGCATGACCAAATTGATCATATTGACGTCTCTTATCTGCATCACTAAGAACGGCATATGCCTCCGATGCTTCTTTAAACTTAGCCTCGGCCTCTTTATCCCCCGGGTTCATATCCGGATGATATTTTTTAGCTAATTTTCTATATGCCGATTTTATCTCGGAATCAGACGCTCCCTTACTGACACCCAAGACCTCATAATAATCTCTTTTCTCTGCCATAAAAAACTCCTTATCATAAACCAAACGTCACATAAACCATAAGGCCGCCACCGTGGAGGCAGCAGCCTGAAATTTTTATTATATCACATCAATGATTTACATATCTTATATTTATGAAGAATGGTCAAAGACCATTCTTCTAACGCATCAATGCTTTGCATTGATGCATTTTATACCTCGCGGTAATCTCCATCTACAACATCATCTGCACCAGCATTTGCATCATTTGCTGCTCCTGCACCGGCAGCACCCATGTCAGGACCTGCTCCTGCTGCACCCTGTGCCTGAGCCTGCTCATACATCTTCTGGAATACACCCTGTGCACTTTCCATAAGTTTTTCTTTACCGGCTTTAAGTTCATCAATCTCACTGTCAGTCATAGACTCAGGATTTGTCTTTTCTACAACTGCTTTAAGTGCATCAATGTCTGCCTGAACTTTTTCTTTCTCAGCAGCATCTACCTTATCACCTGCTTCATCAAGAGCTTTCTGTGTCTGGAATACCATGCTGTCTGCTTCGTTTCTTGCATCAATTCCCTCTTTACGTTTCTTATCCTCAGCCTCAAACTGTGCTGCTTCCTTAACAGCCTTATCAATATCTTCATCAGACATATTTGAGCCTGCTGTGATTGTGATATGCTGCTCTTTTCCTGTACCGAGGTCTTTTGCTGAAACATTTACAATACCGTTTGCATCAATATCAAATGTAACCTCAATCTGTGGAACACCTCTTCTTGCCGGTGGGATACCGTCAAGTCTGAACTGTCCGAGTGATTTATTATCTTTAGCAAACTGTCTCTCACCCTGAAGTACGTTGATATCAACTGCGCTCTGGTTATCAGCGGCTGTAGAGAATATCTGGCTCTTCTTTGTAGGAATTGTAGTATTTCTCTCGATAAGTCTTGTAGCAACGCCACCCATTGTCTCAATTGAAAGTGAAAGTGGTGTTACATCGAGAAGAAGAATATCTCCTGCACCTGCATCTCCTGCAAGTTTTCCACCCTGTACTGATGCACCGATTGCTACACACTCATCTGGGTTAAGTGATTTACTTGGCTCATGTCCTGTAAGCTGTTTAACTTTATCCTGTACTGCCGGGATACGTGTAGAACCACCTACAAGTAATACTTTTCCAAGTTCAGAAGCTGTGATGCCTGCATCATTAAGTGCATTCTGTACAGGTGTTGCTGTTGCTTCTACAAGATCATGTGTAAGTTCATCAAATTTAGCTCTTGAAAGATCCATGTCAAAATGCTTTGGTCCTTCTGCTGTTGCTGTGATGAATGGAAGATTGATATTTGTTGTTGTAGCTGATGAAAGCTCTTTCTTTGCTTTTTCAGCAGCTTCTTTCAATCTCTGAAGTGCCATCTTATCTGTTGAAAGGTCAATGCCTTCTTTATTCTTAAATTCCTGAATCATGTAATCTGTAATCTTCTGGTCAAAGTCATCACCACCAAGATGATTGTTTCCTGATGTTGCTAATACTTCGATAACTCCGTCACCAATCTCAATGATAGATACATCAAATGTACCACCACCTAAATCGTAAACCATGATTTTCTGCTCTTTTTCATTGTCAAGACCATAAGCAAGTGCTGCTGCTGTTGGCTCGTTGATAATTCTCTTTACATCAAGACCGGCAATCTTACCTGCATCTTTTGTAGCCTGACGCTGTGCATCATTAAAATATGCCGGAACAGTAATAACTGCTTCTGTAACTTTCTCACCAAGATAACTCTCAGCATCGCCCTTTAATTTCTGAAGAACCATTGCTGAAATTTCCTGTGGAGAATATTTCTTGTCATCTATTGTAACTTTATAATCAGAACCCATGTGTCTCTTGATAGAAGAAATTGTCTTGTCAGCATTTGTAACTGCCTGACGTTTTGCAGGTTCACCTACAAGTCTCTCTCCTGTCTTTGTAAATGCAACAACTGAAGGTGTTGTTCTTGCTCCCTCTGTATTTGCAACTACTACAGGTTTTCCACCTTCCATAACTGCTACACAAGAGTTTGTTGTTCCTAAATCAATACCAATAATCTTACTCATAATGATTGCCTCCTATATTATAATCTCTTTATTTCATATTTTATTAAACTAATTAACTACTTTTACCATGCTGTGTCTCACAACACTTTCTTTGTACATGTAACCTTTCTGCATTTCTTCTGCAACTGTTCCGCTTTCCAATGAATCATCATCTACAGCCATAACAGCGTTGTGAAGGTTCGGATCAAACTCTTTTCCTACTGCTTCAATAGGCTTAACTCCCATCTCTTCAAAAGCAGTGAGCATCTGTTTGTAAACCATTTCTACGCCTTTAACAAAAGGTGCATCTTTTTCTTCCTCAGGAACTCCCTGTAATCCTCTCTCAAAGTTATCCATGACCGGAAGAATTTTTTCAATCACACTCTTTGCTCCGACTTCAAACATCTGGCTCTTTTCTTTTTCTGAACGCTTACGGAAATTTTCAAACTCAGCAAGCTGTCTCACCCTCATATCTTCAAGTTCTTTAACTTTCTCTTCAAGCTTTTCAACTGCCTTGTCTTTTTTTCTTCCAAACTTCTTTTCTTTCTTTGGTGTTTCTTCACCGGAAGTTTCCTCTTTTTTATCTTCTGCTGTTTCTGTTGTTTCTTCTACAGCATCATCAACACTATTTTCATCTTTTACTTCTTCAATATCTATGTCTTTTTTTATATCTTTATTGTCTGCTGCCAATTTCCTGCCACCTCTCTTATTTATTTGTCCTTGAATATATCATCAAGTTCAGACATTAGCGACTGCAATGTACTTACAACCTTATCATAATCCATTCGTTTTGGTCCTACAATGCCAATTTTTCCATATACACCTTCGTGTATTTTATATGTCGCCGTAACAACTGAACAATCTTTCATGGTATCTACTTTTGTTTCATTTCCGATATAAACCTGAATGTCATGAGTATCACTTGAACCCGATTTCTTAGAATCACTTTCACCTGCTTTTGATTCTGCCGTATCAAGCCAGTCACCTATAATATTTTTTTCCTCAAAGGCATTTAATATCTCTGTTGCACTTGCCTTATCCGAAAGTTCAGGATATTTTAAAATGTTTGTAGCACCACTCGTATAAATTTCTAAATCATCATCTTCAGTAAGTGCCTTACCGATAACTTCCAAAACCGAATCGATAACTTCCGTATAGCTGCCAACCTGTTCTTTTATCTTTCTGATAATAGCCAAGTTCATCTCGGTAACATCAAGACCGTTTAATGTGGTATTTAAAATAAAGTTTAACTTTACCATCATCTCCTGGTCTATCGAACCCTCGACTTTTACTATTTCATTTTTAACTACATTGTTGTCAAGAACTATGACTGCCAGAATGCTGTCTGCATCAACCTGTGTAAGCTGGATAAACTTAACTTTCTTCGACTCATATCTCGGTCCCGAAACAAGTGTCGCATAATTTGTATTGTTTGCAAGAAGCTTAGCTACCTGTTTAAGTAATACATCTATCTTTCCCGCTTTTTGTTCAAGTTCATCTTTCAGATTCATAACTTCACTTGTCTTATCATCAAGCATCGTATCTACATAAAGACGATAACCTTTGTCAGAAGGAATTCTGCCTGCTGATGTATGAGGCTGTATGATATATCCCATCTCTTCAAGATCAGACATCTCATTTCGGATAGTCGCTGAACTTAGATTCAAGTCTGTATCTTTTGAAATCGTTCTTGAACCAACCGGCTCTCCGGTTTCAAGATAAGTTCTGATAATCGTTTGAAGTATCTTTAACTTTCTATCATCTAACTCCACTTAACCACTCCCTTCTGTTTCTCTGTTAGCACTCTTTGTGGTGGAGTGCTAACATCTATAAAGTAAGATAGCACGCATATAAAATCTTGTCAAGGATATTTTGAAACTTTTTTATTTTTTTTGCAACTTAATACTGAAGTCTTACCAAATAAGTCGATATAATAGATATAATGATGCAGTATTGCGAAAATTGCATGGCAATGAAGCAATCCGTGGCATTGGTTGGTAATAATAATATTAAAAAAACGAGGAAAAATATGGACAATAATACAAATAGAATAAATTCACTAAATGCAAACAGATTAAACAGCCAGACATCAAACGGACGTGCACAGTCCAGGACCTCCACATCACGCGGCGGAAACGCCGGCACACAAAGTTCAGGTTCCGTATCACGCACTCCCGGCGGAAACAGTGACTATGGCGTTGCCAGAAGTGCAACCCAGCTCAGAGTGGGTGACATTGTAAAAGGTGAGATTTCTGACCTAAGGGGCAACGAGATAACTGTCACTCTTGATAACAATACCATATTAAAAGGATATATAGAAGACAGCTCAAAGCTTTCAATCGGACAAACTGCAGCCTTTTCGCTCAGCAGTCCAAATCCCGGTCAGATTTTGCTCTCCCCTGTCAAAAACAGCTACTCTGATACGGAATTAAATCTTATAAACAAAGCCCTTGAAGAAGCGGGACTTCCTAATACAGAGCACAATCAGGCAACAGTAAAAGCTCTTATGGACAATCTCCTGCCAATAAACAAAGAGTCGATACAGTCCCTTATGCAACAGGCTTATGACTGTAAAACAGAAGATTTTTCAACTCTCGCCATAATGAAAAGGCTTATGATGGATATAAATGAAGATACCGTATCACAATTTTCAAGTTACAGACACGGGACATATCATCTTATTGACAAGCTTTCTTCACTCTCTTCGGAAATACCTGATTTGCTTAGTTCACTTTCGCAAAATGCCGATTCACAATCAGTTGCCGCATTTGGTGAAAAGCTTATATCAATACTTTTTCAGTCGTTTGATGAAGAGAATAACGCAGCAAACTCCCCTTCCATATCTTTCCTGACTGATTCAGAGCGTCAGGAGCTTATGGACATACTTTCTAATACGGCAATGACAGAAGACACTCTTGAACAACTTGAAAACGGTACATTGTCTCTCCACGATGCACTTACCATACTCAGAGACTCTGCTGGAAGCAAATCACTTGTTTTTCCGGACGGAACAAATCCTACAAACGAGCTTTTTCAGCAGACCCTTTTAAACATTGACAGTACACTTGAATCCGCAACGGATATTTCAAAATTAAAAAATACGGATTTATTTAAAAACATTCCTACTATCAATGAAAATGCACCGATAAACGAAACCACTGAAACTTCTGATACTGCTGAGGCATCCGAAGTTTCAGAAGATGCTGGCAATGCTGGTAATTTGTCTGAAAACACTGTAACACCGAACAATGCCGCACCTGACAGTAAAATTGGATTTGCCGCAAAATTCCTTCATAATATTACGGAAAGTGCAAAAAATTCAATCAACAGCATGTTACAGCAATCATCACAAAACGCTGATAATCCGCAGTCATCCGCTACAAATACTGTTATTGATACGCTCTGCGAAAAATTTCAGACATTAGGCAGAGAAAATGACTATCTTAGTACATTTCTCGATAAGGATGCCAGAACAGAACTTTTAAACACGCTCTCAAAATTACCTATAAGCAGATCTCTCATTGTAAAAATTGCTTCGGGAAATGCCAGCGCAAAAGAAGTTCTTGCTGTCATCAAAAATGTCATACCGCTGTCAGAGCCTGAACTTATAAACGAACTTTTTAAATCCCAGTCTTTTGAAACTTTGTTTTCAAAGGTACTGCAAAGTACATGGACTCTTTCACCACAAAAGTTAAAGGATGGAGAAAACATAAATTCTTTCTACAACAAAATGCATGAGCAATTAAAAGATTTTGAATCACTTATAAAATCAAACCTTTCAGGTCAGGATTCAGATAATTTAGGTCAAAATGCAAGAGATGCACAGAGCAATATCGAATTTATGAAAACTTTAAGTGAGGCATTTTCATATTTCCAAATGCCACTAAAGTTGAAAAATCAGGATGCACATGGCGACCTCTATGTATACACAAAGAAAGAAAAATTAAGAAAGAACCTTGACAATATACATGTACTTTTACATCTTGACATGGAAAATTTAGGTGCACTGGATGTCTATCTTGATAAAAATCACAATGAAATAACTACAAAATTTATATCAGATAATGACAAATCAATCGACCTTCTTGCCACAAATGCAGATATGTTAAAAGATGCACTTAACTCTCAGGGATATGTCTGCCATGTTAAAATAGAAAAAGCCGACGCAAGCACAAGCACCATTGATGAATTTATCAATACAAAAATAAACACGCAGCAGACAACTGAAATGAAAAGATTTTCTTTTGATATAAGAGCTTAGTGTAATGTATCATTGACATTTTGTCAAATAACTTGTATAAACTAATGTAAAGACAAAAAATGCTCCCTTTCTTATACACCGGAAAGGGAGCACTTTTTATGGAATAGTAAAATGCTCGTAACATCTATCTTTCAGATTTATTCATTTTCCCCATCTTCATCAGAATGACATTTTGAATATTCGTTCTCTATATCATCAAATATATAGTCAAATATTGATGGCATACCCACAAACTCACATCCGTAAAGTGTAGTTCCATCCTCTTTCTGCTTTCTTCTTACTATCTGCACTACACAATTTAAACAATCATTCTTTTTTTCAAATTCAAGTCTTGAATTAAAGTAAAAACCTATAGGCAGTACACTTTTAGTTATAAACCCAATACCATTTCTTGAAATATCTGTTATCTCAACAGGCGCATTTATATTTTTTACATGAACATTGTCCTGTTTAAATAACGACGACACTTCAAGATGCATAGTGATTGGTATACGTTTACTTCTTCTTTTTTCAGCCCCCATACCCTCACCTCCATTTTTATTTAAATCTACTTGTCAAGTATTTCTTTTAATATCTGGTTTATCATTCCCGGATCAGCTTTTCCCTGTGTAGCTTTCATAGTCTGACCTACAAGGAAACCTATAGCTTTCTTCTTTCCGCTGTGATAATCTTCTACTGACTGTGGATTGTCGGCAACTATCTTTTCAATAGTTTCTTTTAATGCTCCGTCGTCAGTATCATTTTTAAGACCATTTTCCTCAACATACTTTTCAGGGTCAATATCATCAGTAAATACCTTTTCAAATACTTCTTTTGCAACTGAACTGTTAATAACTCTGTTTTCTGCAAGATTTATAAGTTTTGCAAGGTTTTCAGGAGAGAATTTAAGCTGTTCAGGCTCCATCTCATTTTCCTTCATAAGACGCATTGTCTCAACCATAAGCCAGTTTGATACCTTTTTAGGGTTGTTGCAAAGTGCTGTTGTAGCTTCAAAAATATCAGCAAGATGCTTGTTCCCAGTAAGAATGTCCGCATCATATTCAGGAAGATTATATTCTTCAACATATCTTGTAAATTTCTCATCTCTGAATTCAGGCTGGTTATTCTTTATCTCCTCAAGCCATTCATCACTTATAATTATAGGAACAAGGTCAGGTTCAGGGAAATATCTGTAATCCTGTGCATCCTCTTTTGAACGCATCGCATAAGAATACTCTTTTGTGTCATCCCATCTTCTTGTCTCCTGTACAACCTTTTCACCTGCTTCAATAAGGTCTATCTGACGCTCTCTTTCTCCTTCTATCGCTCTTGCAATAGCCTTGAATGAGTTAAGATTTTTCATCTCTGTTCTTGTTCCAAACTCTGTAGCTCCGACTTCTCTTACCGAAAGGTTTACATCAGCACGCATTGAACCCTCCTGTAATTTACAATCAGAAGCACCGAGATACTGAACTATAAGTCTGAGTTTTTCAAGATATGCGATAACTTCCTCAGCAGACCTCATATCAGGCTCAGATACTATCTCTATAAGCGGTACACCAGAACGGTTAAAATCTACAAGCGAACTCTCGCCCCACTCGTCATGCACAAGTTTTCCGGCATCTTCCTCCATATGAATCTCATGTATTCCAATACTCTTCTTAACACCACTTTCTGTCTCTATATCAATATGTCCGTTTCTGCATATAGGCTGATATAACTGTGAAATCTGATAATTCTGCGGGTTATCGGGATAAAAATAATTTTTTCTGTCAAATTTACAATTCTGGGTGATTGTACAATTTGTGGCAATACCTACTGCTGTGGCATATTCAACAACCTTTTTATTAAGTACCGGAAGTGACCCCGGCATACCTGTACATACAGGGCATGTATGTGAATTTGGTTTTCCGCCAAACTCTGTAGAACATCCGCAAAAAATCTTTGTCTTTGTGGCAAGCTCTACATGTACTTCCAATCCTATGACTGTTTCATACTGTTTCATACTTTACCTCTTTTCCATTAATCTGCAAGCGGACTGTGTTTAAATTCTCTTGTCTGCTCAAAACTATATGCTGCACGTATAATATTCTTTTCCTTAAAGCAGTCACCAATAAGCTGCAAACCAATCGGAAGACCATTTGAATCCATTCCGCATGGAACAGTTATACCCGGCAGTCCTGCAAGGTTTACTGAGATAGTATATATATCTCCAAGATACATCTTAAGCGGATCACTCAAACTTTCACCAAGCTTTGGTGCCGTTGTAGGTGCTGCAGGTCCTAAAATAACATCATATTTTGCAAATGCATCATCAAAAGCTTTCTTTATGAGAGCTTTTGTTCTGAGGGCCTTAAGGTAATATGCATCATAATATCCTGAACTTAATACAAAAGAGCCAAGCATAATTCTTCTTTTTACTTCTGCTCCAAATCCTTCAGAACGTGATTTCTTGTACATGTTATGAAGACCGTCATATTCCTCTGTGCGGTATCCGTATTTTACACCGTCAAATCTTGCAAGGTTTGAACTTGCCTCTGCACATGCAATAACATAATATGCAGGGATGGCATATTCGACAAGGCTTAAATCAAATTCTTCAACTATAGCACCTTTTTGTTCAAGAACTTTGGCAGCATTTAAAACAGCATCCTTTACTTCACTGTCAAGACCCTCACCAAAATAATCCTTAGGAATACCTATCTTCATACCTTTTACATCATCAACAAGTGCTGATGTAAAGTCGAGGTCATCTCTCTTTACGGAAGTTGAATCTTTCTCATCATGTGATGCTATCACTTCAAGAATTGTAGCACAATCTGTTACATCCTTTGCAACAGGTCCTATCTGATCAAGCGATGATCCGTATGCTATAAGTCCATAACGTGAAACTGTGCCATATGTCGGCTTTATACCTGTAACTCCGCAAAACGAACTAGGCTGTCTTATAGATCCGCCTGTATCGGAACCAAGTGCATAGAAACATTCTTCTGCCGCAACTGCCGCACATGAACCTCCTGAAGAACCTCCCGGAACGTGCTCTAAATTCCATGGATTTTTAGTCTCGCCATATGCAGAAGTCTCTGTTGTACTTCCCATCGCAAACTCGTCCATATTGGTCTTTCCGAGAATAACCGCACCTGCCTTTTCAAGGTTTATAACTGCCTCAGATGTAAATGTAGGCACAAAATTTCCAAGAATCTTTGAACTGCATGTTGTAAGCATTCCCTCTGTACACATGTTGTCCTTTACCGCAACCGGTACACCTGCAAGCGGTCCGGCAAGTTTACCCTCATCTATAAGTTTCTGAACTTCCTCTGCTCTTTTTAATGCACCTTCTCTGTCAACAGTCACAAAACTGTTTACCTTTTCTTCCTTTGCATCGATGGCATCAAGAGCAGCCTTTGTAGCTTCCACTACCGTAACTTCTTTATTTTTAATCTTTTTTCCCAGCTCAACGGCTGTAAGATTCATCAAAGACATAACTTTCCTCCATTCTCTATCCCACAATAGTTTTTGGCACTACAAAACTATCATCTTTTTGCTCCGGCGCATTTGCAAGAGTCTGCTTTGTACCATCACCGTTTGTAACCACATCCTCCCTGAATACATTGTTGACCGGGAAAACATGAGACATAGGCTCGACACTTGATGTATCAAGTTCGTTTAACTTGTCTATATAATCAAGCATTTCTTCCATATCTTTTTTAGCTTTTTCTTTTTCTTCATCACTAAGTTCAAGCTTTGCGAGAATTCCAACATAATCTATTGTTTCATCAGAAATAATATTTGCCATATCCAACCTCACTTTAAATCATAAGAGGCTCGCTCATTTTGGGCGAACCCCATTTCTTCATTATATTATCTACCCAAACAAACCTGAGAAAAAGTTTGTTATCGCTGTAAATATATTACCAAAGAAATCCCCAATTTTCTCACCGAGACCCTTTGTATCTACATTTGCAAGGTCAATACCTTTTTCTTTTAATTTGTTATATATATCAGATGCCTGTTTTGCTATCTTATCAGGATCAATATCTTCTTTAGATACTTTCATCATCATATTTGTAAGCTTTTCAACATCATCATCTGAAATGTCAAGACCAAGCTCATTAGCCGCCTGCTCTATTGCATCTCTTATATCAGTCTCAGATGAAAGCTGGTCTTCAAATATTGCTTTTTTAGCTGCTGCAACAAGTTCGGTAACTTTCTGCGTATCACCTACATTTTTTGCAACCTCCGCCGTAGTGACAAGTTCATCTGTTGCTGTATCCATTGTCTTTTCGGATATTTCCTCTCCTGTCATGACAGAATAAGCTTTCATTGCACCGACAAGTGCCGATGTGCCTGATATATCAAAAGGTCCGACAACCGTTACCTTTGCATCTGAAAGTCCCGCCGTAACGAGTGCATTACAATACATACCTGATGTGCAGTATGTAATATGTTTTGTCGAAACATTTACACCACTGTCTTCATCTGCTTTTACAACCATAACGGATGATAAAGCTCTCGTACCTATAACCGAATCAGACATATAATCACCAAGGTAATCATGTTCATCTTTATTTGTAATCTCAATTGTTTTATAATCGGACAAATCATTTTCAGTAATACCAAATCCGTCAAGCACGGCTACCTTTTCCTTTGCATTAAGGTCTGCTCCAAATGCAATATATTTTGATGTTCCTGTAACTGCATCTGCCGACACCACATTTTTCTGTACCGCCACCGAAGTAACAACAACTCCGGCAGCAAGTACAATACCCATCGCTCTAACTATACACTTTTTCAATATAATTCCTCATTTCTATCAATAAAATCAGGCTTTTCCTGCTTTGATACGTTCCATAGCCTTCTTTGTATTTTCAAGACTTCCAAACGCTGTCAGTCTGAAATATCCTTCACCACTTGGACCAAATCCTGAACCAGGTGTTCCAACGATATTAAGTTTTTCAAGGAGATAATCAAAGAATTCCCATGAAGTCATCTTATCAGGAGTTTTAAGCCAGATATACGGAGCATCAACACCACCGTAAACTTCATATCCTGCACCTGTAAGCCCTTCTCTTATTATCTTAGCATTGTTCATATAATATGCTATCTGCTCTTTAGTCTCTTTCTTTCCTTCTTCAGTGTAAACTGCCGCACCTGCTGCCTGAATGATATAAGGAGCACCGTTAAACTTAGTTCCGTGACGACGTGCCCAAAGGCTGTGAAGCATAACATCTCCGCATTTAAGTTCCTTAGGAATAACAGTAAATCCAAGTCTTGTACCTGTAAATCCTGCATTCTTTGAGAAACTTCTAAGCTCAATTGCGCATCCCTTTGCACCCTCGCACTCATAGATTGAATGAGGTACATTTTCAGAAGAAATATATGCCTCGTAAGCTGCATCATAAATGATAACCGCACCAATCTTTAATGCATAGTCAACCCATACCTGTAACTGGTCTTTTGTGATAGTTGTTCCTGTAGGATTGTTAGGGAAGCAGAGATAAATAATATCAGGTTCCTCCTTAGGAAGTTCAGGAACAAAGTTGTTCTCTTTTGTGCATGGCATATAAATAACATCTGACCACTTTTCTGTCTCAGGATTATACTCACCTGTACGGCCTGCCATAGCATTTGTATCTACATATACAGGATAAACAGGGTCACATACGGCAATCTTATTGTCAACTGCAAAAATGTCACCGATATTTCCTGAATCACTCTTTGCACCGTCACTTACAAAAATTTCATCTGCTGCAATATCGCATCCTCTTGCCTTATAATCGTTTTCAACGATTGTATTACGGAGGAATTCATATCCAAGGTCAGGAGCATATCCCTTAAATGTCTCCTTTACTGCCATCTCGTCAACTGCACTGTGAAGTCTTTTTATAACCGCCGGTGCAAGAGGTAATGTAACATCACCAATACCGAGTTTGATAACTTCTTTATCAGGATTTGCTGCTGTGTATGCTGCTACTTTCTTTCCAATGGTAGAAAAAAGATAACTACCAGGTAATTTTAAATAATTGTCATTAATTTTAAACATTCTAAACTTAACCCGCCTTTCAGTATATTTTCTCAATTACACATTTTACACGAAACCTTTTGTTATTGCAAGATGTGATATTTTAACAAACATAAAATCAAAGATAGCTGTTCACACCTGTGATGCGAACAGCTAATATCATTTATGATAATTTTTCATTTATAGTATATTCCATTTTTTCAAAATCTACCGTAAGCTCTGCTGATTCTGACTTGTAACTCCATTTTATTTTTAATATTGTATCATATGAAGTAAATTCTATCCTCGCTGCTTTCTTAAATACACTGCAGGTATTTCTAAAAGCAATCATTTCTATCTGCCTTTTTACAACATCTCTGTCTGCGTTTTCCAATATATACGCTGTGTCAAGATTTGTTCTGTTGATTTCCTTATGACCATCCTTTCCAGCCTTTCTGACTGCCTCATAATCATTTTTACCGGCAAACAGATCAAGATACCATATCTGCGGTTTACCAGGCATAAACAACTGCAAGGCCCTTGCAACGAGCAGCTTCTTGTCATCTTCTCCCAATGCACTGTAAAAGGTTGAATTAACCTGATAATATATATTTTTCTGACCATGAAGATTTTTTATATAGCCTCCACGATTTACGATAGTATCAATAAGTCCCTGTATTCTTTCCTCTGGTATCAGACCTTTCAGATCGAGAAGAGGTATCCCGTCATGGCAGCCCAGCATATTAACTGTTGATATATTTTTCTCAATTACTTCTTTTCCCCATCTGACAAGCGTATCACCATTTTTATTTTCAATAGCATCTATAATGAGTCCCGGCATAAAGAAGTCATATGTTATATAACCTTTTTTTGCAATCTTTTCATATATCTTCTCATTATATCCTGCATGAATCTCAGGTAAAAGTTTAAGGTCATAAACTTTAGCTTCCTCTGATACCTTTGAAAGAAGTTCCCATGTTCCCGGCTCATTTAAGAAATTTTTTTCTCCCGGCTCTTTTGGTGCATATGCAAAAGCATCGAGACGGACTATCTTCACTCCATACAATGCGAGTTTTTTCAGCACCTCCCTATAATAATCCCATACAAGCTCAGATTTTATATTAAGATCCATCTGCCCAAGATATCTTTCATTTCCATCGCTGTCACATTCCACTTTCTGATAAAAAGTATTCCAGTATGGTACTTTCTTTCCATCCGGCATACGAACCATCAAGATAGGAAGTCCCGGTTTTCTAAAAAACATTTTATCAGTATATTTTTTGTCAGGTATCAAAACTCCATCTTCATTTAATTGTCCATATCCGTCCCAGAATAAATTCCAATTGATAAAGAAATCTTTATATTCAGAATTTTCCCCATTTTCTAATATATCCTTAAATTGAGGAGAGTTTACTGAAAGATGATTCATAACAAAATCCATCTTTAGCGTAAGTCCCATATTTGACAGTTTCCTGATATCCTCTTTGGAAGCCATAGTCCCCTCCAGATCATAATCGATTATAGAAAATCCTCTGTCAAGATCGGAATGAAATACACTCGGCAACATATAAATTGATGAAAATGCTCCGGATGTATAGCTTTTTATAAATTCAATAAGCCCGCTGACATTTCCATTTATACTGTCGGGATAAACATTAAGCATAGGTCTTATGTCAAAATCTTCATATTTTTCAACATACTCTTTATATGAAATTATACTTCCATCTATATCAACTATCATTTTTGCACCCGCAACCTGTCCTAAAAGTTTTTCCTGCTCTAGTTTTAAAACAAGTGATATAAAATCACTGCCCGCATTTGCATTTCTGTTTCTTTTTACTCTTCTCTGATAAGTAAGTTCAGGTGTGCTATGCAGATAAATAGGATAATCTATATTTTTTAAATTCTCATTATTTCCATGTGTCCATTCCAAAATGATGATACTTATATCTGAAACATCAACATCCTCAAACCATATATCCTCTTTTTTAGTTCCCATCCTTTTTAAGCTAAGGATATCTTTTCCGCTTTTAAACTGTTCAAGTATGTTATTTATAGTGTCATAATCTATCTCATCCGGTCCGCATAAATATCTTCTCAAGCCATCTACGCCCGATTCATCATATATTTTTTGTCTCATCATGTCATTTTCTACAGGAATCCTTCTTGGATAATTATCACCTGAAATAACATAATGTCCGATACCTTTTTCGCCAAACATCTGTGCAAGCAAAACAGCAAAACTTGACTTTCCTGAACCTGAGCCTCCATATAATGACACAACAATCTTATCTTTATTTTCTATGTTTTCTTTAAGTTCAGCAAAAAGTTTTGAAAATATATTTTCTGCTTTTTCTTTCTGGTCAGGTCCTATCTCAACAACATCTCCCGGCATATCACTTTTAATCTTTTTCATATAAAACCTCATTTCTGTATGTAATCATTTAGAGCTGAAGCAGGTAAAACCTGCCCCAACTCCATTACACTACACTAGCATCTCTTTAACTCAACCTGCCAGCTCTGATATTCCCCAAGTTCCGGCATAAATGGCATTCCTATGTTCATAAGTGCCTCAGCAGGATATATTTTTCCTGTCTTTACATCTTTATATGTAACATTCTCATTTAATCCTTTAAATCTGACATACAACGGCTGCATATTTCCATGCATCTTTAAGCACACAACATTTACAAGTACATCATCTCCGTCTTTTGAAACAAACTCCCATGCTGCTACCGGATCTTTGTATGGATCACTAAGTCTGTAATATAGACCATTATGAATAAGCTCTGCCTCTTTCTTAAATGTTTTTATCTGTTCCTTTATCGTATTTTTCTCGGCTTCAGATACTTTTCCCAAATCTAATTCATATCCAAAACTTCCTGACATTGCAACAACACCTCTTGTATCGATAGATACACTGCGTCCTGTCTGATGGTTTGGAACTGCTGAAACATGTGCGCCAACTGCTGAAACAGGATAGCCAAATGATGTTCCATACTGGATCTTTGTTCTATCTATCGCATCCGTATTGTCACTGCACCATATCTGTGGTGTATAATAAAGCATTCCGGCATCAAATCTTCCACCGCCGCCACTACAGCCTTCAATAAGAATATCAGGATAATTTTTATTAAGTCTCTCTAAGAAATCATATAATCCAAGTACATAATCATAATATACATTTCCCTGATACTTATCTTCACTGCTGTAAACATTTGCTATACTTCTGTTCATATCCCACTTTATATACTCTATATTTCCACTCTCAATGACTTTTGTGATTGAATCATAAATATAGTCAACAACTTCTTTTCTCGAAAAATCAAGTACCAGCTGGTTTCTTGACCTTACAGGTTTTTTCCCCGGAACCGCAAATGCCCAGTCAGGATGCTTTCTATACAGATCACTATCTTCATTTACCATCTCAGGTTCTACCCATATGCCAAATTTAATGCCACAGTTATTTACAGATTCAACAAGTTCCTTTAACGAACAGCCTATCTTATTTTCATTCGTGAACCAGTCACCAAGTCCACTGTTATCATCATCTCTTTTTCCAAACCAGCCATCATCCATAACAAGCATCTCTACGCCAAGTTCAGCGGCATTCTTTGCAAGATTTACAATGGAATTTTTATCAATATCAAAATATGAAGCTTCCCAGCTGTTTACAAGCACAGGTCTTACCTCATTTTTATATTTTCCTCTGCACACATTTTCTCTTATACATTTATGCAGATTCTGTGATAAAACTGCTAATCCTCTATCGCTGTATGACATGATAACCTCAGGTGCTATAATACTTTCACCGGATTTCAGGCAGTAAGAAAACTGTTCCTCCATAAGTCCAAGCTGCATTCTCGTCTGACCATACTGGTCCTTTTCAGCCTCACCTAAAAATCCTCCGCTATAAACAAATGACATAGCATAACAATTTCCATAATCTTCATTTGCATCACTGTCTGCAAGTATCATAAGCGGATTATACTGATGACTTGATGTTCCTCTTCTGCTGCCTATCCGATATGAACCATGGCCTACACTTTGTCTCTGTATATTTCTCTCCATTGCATGTCTTCCATAAAATGTGATCAGATCAAAATTTCCCGAAACGAAATCAAGACATGCACTCTGTAATTTTTCAATATATATATTATTCTTATTTTCATTTATAACATTTGCAGCTCTTGTAATAATATCAAGAGATTCGATAATACCATAATATAATATGACCTTTATCCCTGATACTTTATCGGACAAAGTTATCTCTAATGTCTGTGCTTTGTCCATATCACTATTTTCATAAACTGCCGGAAGTCCTGAAAGCCCATATTTTCCATCTTTTATAATATGACTCTCATATCTTAAATCACATCCAAAACTTCCATCCTCATATCTCACCTCAAACACCGGACTTCTAAAATCTCCTGCTCCTCTGCATGGAAATTCCTGTAAAAGTGCATCAAGTGAATATTTTCTATTGTCACCGGCATCATATGGATTTCCTGAAAATCCCCTGTCAAGATTTACAAGAATATAATCCATATTTCCGTTTGTTCTTTTTCCATAATAAAGATGGAGTAAAAATCCATATTCATCTATTTTCATCTGATATGTGGAATTTTTTGTATTTAATGTTATCAATCTATTGTTTTCATCAAAAATAATCGCCATATTTTTTACCTCACTTTTATTTTACTGCACCGTTTACTACACCATTCATAATCTGCTTCTGACATACTACATAGAATAAAAGGATAGGTAATAATGCAAGAAGATATGATGCAAATGCCAGATTATAATTTGTTCCAAACTGTGACTGGAAATTAAGCTGTGCGATAGGCAGCGTATTGTGATCTGTTCCTGATAATATTACAAGAGGTGTAGTCACATCATTCCATGTACTCATCGCCGTAAGTATCGCAACAGTTGCATGCATCGGTTTCATATTTGGGAATATTATCTTCCAGAAAATTTTAAATGCTGATGCTCCATCGACATGTGCAGCTTCCTCCAATGCAGTAGGAATATTTTTCAGATATCCTGCATAAAGCATAAGATTCATCGGCATAAAAAATACTGTATATAGCACT
The DNA here is from genome assembly GCF_056818865.1 of Butyribacter sp. Taxonomy (NCBI): domain Bacteria; kingdom Bacillati; phylum Bacillota; class Clostridia; order Lachnospirales; family Lachnospiraceae; genus Butyribacter; species Butyribacter sp. The sequence continues at coordinate 2,757 of NZ_DBLYGC010000016.1, read as the reverse complement.
ATAACACCAAATCTGTTTGCAATGCCAAGCTGTGCTGTCTGCTTTACAAGAGGCATCATCAAAACTGCAAAAGGAACGAACATACCACTTACTATGTAATAATAAGATGCCTTAAAAATCTTGTGTTTTGCCATTTTTCTTCCTATCACATATCCTGCAAGAGAATGTAATAAGATACATAAAACAACAGTAACACAGGTTATAAGAAGACTGTTTCCCAATGTATGCCAGAAATCTGTGATCTTGATAGCTTCTACAAAATTGTCAAGGTTCCAGCTTGATGGCAGTGATAATGCACCTGAGATATCATTTGTCATTTCTGACGGCTTTTTAAATGCAATGATAACTGTCATATATAACGGAAACAATACTGTAAGAGTTCCAAGCACAAGAAGTGCATTTATTATATAATGTACGATTTTTCCATGAGATAATCTCTTTTTCTTTTCCATCATAACTGCTCCTCCTTACCATTTAAGAATTTCATCTGTAAAACAGATACGATTACTATTACAACAAAGAAAACAAATGCATTTGCACTCTGAAAACCAAACTGACCGCCACTCATACCATTGTTATATATAAGATATGATATTGATTCCGTACTCTGTGATGGTCCACCCTTTGTCAATGACATTATCTGGTCGAATACCATCATCGCATTTTTCATACATAAAACAAGATTTATAGTAAAGAATGGAATGATAAGCGGAAAAGTAATCTTCCAGAACTTTTTCCATCCTCTCGCACCATCCACCATTGATGCTTCATAAACCTCTTCCGGCACTGTCTGAAGTCCTGATATATATATAATGGTATTCATTGCTATGCCCTGCCATGCACCCACGATAACAATAGCTAACCACGCTGTCTTTGTACTTGCGAGCATACTATTCTGAAGAAATCCTATTCCTGTCACATTTCCTATTGTAGGAAGAATATATGCAAAGATAAAACTAAATATATATCCAACAACAAGACCTCCAAGTATGTTAGGTATAAAATAAATTCCTCTCAATGCACTTTTGCATCTCATCTTTCTATTAAGTCCCAATGCCAGAATAAGACTTATGACATTTACAACAATAGTTAAAACAACCGAATATTTTATTGTAAACAGATATGATTTTAAAACTCTCGTATCAGACAATAAATCTTTAAAATTTCTAAGTCCTATAAAGTCATAACTTCCATATCCGCGATAATTAGTAAGTCCATAATAAAACCCTTTGATAAGCGGCAATGTATTAAAAGCAAAAAACAATACTAATATCGGCAGTAAAGCCGCAAGAAAAATTTTGTCATTTTTAGTCCATTTTGCACTCTTTTTCATAGTCTACCTCCTATTTTGATTCTTCCTTATATTTTTTAACCTTGTCGATTATATCACGATTATATCTCACCCATTCAGTATCAAATTTATTAAGGAATGCTTTTAATGCATTATCACTCTTGTCAAGAAGATATGTCTGTATCATTGCTGCAACATCCATTTCTGCCGGATAATGATGATCCTGAAAATCTGCAACTTTTCCTTCCTCGATATATGTTTTCATATCACTAAGCTCTTTCGCAAGTGTAAAATCACCTTTCTTGCAAGGTACGGCACTCTGAGCATCCATATATTCCTGAACATTTTCATCTTCAAGCAAAAATCTTAAAACCTCATATGCAGCATCTTTATTCTTGCATTCCTTCATAACACAAAACATTAGGTCATTTCCTGAATTAAGCAGATTATCATCCGTTTTGTCAGTTGCCGGAAATACAAATGAACCTATATTTATATCAGGATTTACTGATTTTATCTGAGGTATAGCATAACTTCCTATTGTGTACATTGCAGACTTGCCTCTTGCAAAAGCTGTACATGCGTCATTGTATCCATACGCAACAGGATTTTTCTGTGCATATTGTAAAAGTTCCTTTATTTTCGTTGCTGTTTCTGCATAAGCACCTGAATAAGTTGCTGTTCCACTATTTACCTGATATGCAAGATCTGAATCACACATACTTACTGCAAGAGCATTCCATGGTGCAAGGCATGTCCATGTATCTTTATAGCCTAAATAAATTGGCTGTTCTCCTGCTTTTTTAATCTTTTTACAGAGATTTATAAATTCCATCCATGTTTTAGGAATCTCCCATCCATACTTCTTAAACATATCTTTGTTGTAAAGAATTCCTGCCGCATTTGCCATATAAGGTACTGCATAAGTTCCTTTCATCGGAATATATTCCAAATCTTTGTTTATGTTTAAATATGTTTCCTTGATATCGGATAATCCGTCAAAATCTGAAATATCCATCAGCATATCAGCATCAAGGAAATTTGAATAATTAACATCTCCACCAATTCCTATAATATCCGGAGTATCCTCCCTGATAAATCTTGTCTTCAATATTGTCATTGCATCATTTGGCGAATCGATCTTTAACTCGATATCATCATGCGAATCATTAAATTTCTTTTCAACTTTTTTAAAATAATTAGCAGCCTCCGGCTTATACTGCACCATCTCAATAACCGTCTTTCCTGACTTTTTGCTTTTCTGGCATCCCGTAAAATATGTCATGGATGCTACTGCCACCAACAAAAATGTCAGCATCACTTTTTTGTGCTTCATAAGATTATTCTCCTTCCTTTTACAACATATATTAGGCGTTTGCGAAACGCCACACGCCGCATAAATACGACATTTTTTTGTTACTAAATATAAAAATCTCCTCACGGTTTGTGGTATAATGGAGTTGTTC
>NZ_DBLYGC010000015.1:0-84700 GCF_056818865.1 Butyribacter sp. | reverse complement strand
GCGAACAATTTCGATGAGCCTTGAGGCTCAAGCAGGAAAAAGCCCCTTATAGGGGCAGAGCAAACCACCGGCTAAGCCGGTGGTTATGATTTTATTTGGAGGAGCCAGATTGAAGAATTATAGAAAATATTTAGTGCCGTTTATTTTGATAATACTTATTGCAGTCGGCATTTCAAAACTTAATATAGAGTCGGTAAGCAGAAATGAAAATGTCAACAAGGTTGAAATGAAAGGTGCAGAGGCAACTGCTGGAGAAAGTGAAAAAACAGCCGAAAACAGTACGGAGTCTAATGAAGTTTCAGATAATAAAAAGGAAGAAAATGACGTCACCGATAAAAACGGTGAAAAGAGCGATAAAAATAATAATACTGATTTAAAAAACAGCAAAAAAAATAAAAAAAAGAATAAATCAGAAAAACAAGAAGAAAAGAAAAAATCTGATAAAAACAGCGGGAAAACAGATAAAAAGTCTTTAGGGAAAAATGACGGGAAATCGTCAGAAAAAAAACAAAATAAAGTAAAAAAACAGAATGATAACAGCCGGGACAATAGTAAAGATAAGCCTAAAAAGACAACTGCACCGTATAAAAAAGAGCAGCCGGCAACAAAAGAACCGGAAGAAAACAAAGAATATGTAAAATGTAATATAACGATTGACTGTTCTATACTTCTTTCAAACATGGATAAACTTGAAAAAAATGTGAGAAAGTATGTGCCAAAAGATGGCAGGCTGCTTGATAATATAGAGATAAAAGTAAAAAAAGGAGCATCAGTTTATGATGTGCTTGTGGCTGCATGTAAGGAGAAGAATATTGCATATGATGCAACATATTCTGCCATATATAATTCATCATATGTAAAGGGAATAGGTTATCTTTATGAAAAGATGGCAGGAGATATGAGCGGCTGGCTTTATCTTGTTGATGGGAAAACGCCGAATGTCGGGGCATCAGCATACAAGATAAATGGGGGCGAACAGATAGAATGGATGTACACATGCAGTGGAAGGGCAGGAAGCTGACGGAGGCAGTATTTAAATGAAGAAGGAATTATTGAGAGAACTGCATCCGGCAGTAAGTATGTTTTATTTTGTAATGCTGCTTATCATAATAATGTTTTCTCTAAATCCTATAGTCATAACAGTGTCATTTGTTATTTCAATAATATCTGTTTTGAGACATAAAGGGTTTAAAACATTAAAAACGATGACATTATTTTTTATACCTATATTTTTATTTTCTGTAATATTACTGCCGCTGTTTAATCATAATGGAGTAACAGCTCTGTTTTATATAAATGACATGGCGGTGACACTCGAAAATATTGTATATGGTCTGATTATGACAATGATGCTCATGGGGGTATCACTTTATTTTGTGACAGCGGGATGCATGACAGATTCAGAAAAGATACTATATGTAACAGACAGAATATCGCATAAGCTTTCGCTTATAATATCTATGGTGTTACGTTTTATACCAATGATGATAAGAAGATGGCATGAAATACATGAGGCACAGCTTGGTATGCTCTGCGCACAGGGCACCGGTTTTATGGCAAAAGCAAAGCAGTATACAAAGGAACTTTCAATACTTATTTCATGGTGTCTTGAAAATTCCATTGATACTGCGGTATCAATGGAGTCAAGGGGATATGGAACAGGCAGAAGGAGCAGTTATCATAGATTCAGGTTGAAAAAAGCAGATGTAATTTTTTTGATATTATTTATGGTATTGTCATTTTTTATTGTTTACACATTTGGCATCGGAAAATTTGAGACATATTATTTTCCGGAAATATATATAAAAAGAACGGATGCTGTCTCATATGCAGCTTTAATATCTGAAATTATATATATGTCTTTTGTGATAATTTAACAGTTAACACAGGTTTTTAAAATAAGGAAAGAGATAAAATGCTTAAGTTTGATAAAGTTTCATTCAGGTATCCGGGACAGTCAGAAAATGCAATAACCGATATATCATTTGAAATAAAGAAGGGTGAGTTTGTTTTGCTCTGTGGTGAGTCAGGCTGTGGCAAAACTACTTTATTAAGGCATACAAAGAAAAATCAGATCCCTACAGGTCATGGCTGCGGAAAAATGTATTTTGAAGGTAAAGACATTGAGATGCTTGACGAAAGGGAGAGTGCTTCATGCATAGGATATGTGGGGCAGAGCCCTGATGGTCAGATTGTAACAGACAGGGTATGGCATGAGCTTGCTTTTGGACTTGAAAGTCTTGGATACGGAAGAGAAGAAATGCGCAGAAGAATTGCAGAGATGTCAGAGTATTTTGGTATAAGCGGCTGGTATGAAAAAAAGACGGATGAATTGTCGGGTGGTCAAAAACAGATATTAAATCTTGCTTCTGTCATGGTAATGCATCCAAAATTGCTTATACTTGATGAGCCGACATCACAGTTAGACCCGGTTTCTTCTGACAGATTTTTGCAGAATATAGTGAAACTAAACAGGGACTTTGGAGTTACAATTCTTATTTGTGAGCAGAGGGTACATGAAGTTATTGCAAGGGCTGACAGGGTTATGCTTATGAAAGATACAAAGCTTATCGGATTTGATAAAGTGCACAAGATAGCCGGTCAGATGAAAGAAAGTGCAAGTAAAGTTTATGATGCACTTCCGGGATATATGAAACTTTGGCTGAAATACGGAAGTGAAGGAAGTCTGCCGCTGACGATAAGAGATGCAAAAATGTGGATAGACAGTATAAAAAGCAGATTTGATGTTGAAACAGAAGACAAAAATCCGGCATTTGAAAAAGTTGTATTGACAGGTGTACCCAAAAAAACTTCTGAAAAACAAAAAAAAGATATATTACTGTCAGCCGGACATCTGAGTTTCTCATATAATAAAAATAAAATATTAAAAGATTTCTCCATAGATATATCGGGAGGAAAAATATATGCAGTTATGGGAGGAAACGGTTCGGGAAAAACAACCGCTTTAAAAATCCTTGCAGGAATTTACAAGGCAAAGAGCGGAAAAATAAAGAGAAAAAAAGATTTGAGAGCAGTATACCTTACACAGAATCCGCAGACGGTATTTACTGAGATAAATGTTTATGATGAACTTAGAGAAGTTTTTACAAGTCATAAGGATTTCTTTAAGAATGAATATACAAAATATCAGGATAATGGTAGGAAAAATACACAAAAGTATGAGTGTTTTGTTGATACAAAGATAAATGAAATGCTTGGAAAAATGGAATTATCAGATTTGTCTTTGAGACATCCTTTTGATATAAGCGTGGGGCAGCAACAGCGGCTTGCAATTGCAAAGGTATTACTTTTAAAACCGGATGTATTGCTGCTTGATGAGCCTACAAAAGGTCTTGACGGTGAGTTTAAGAAAAAACTGGCAGGCATATTAAAAAGAATGACAATAAACGGCATAGCGGTTGTGCTTGTATCGCATGATATTGATTTCTGCTCAGAAAATGCAGATGTATGTGGACTTTTATTTGACGGAGAGATGGCAGGAATGCAGTCTGTTGATGACTTTTTTTCAAATAATTATTTTTATACAACAGATATCTGCAGAATGTTTTCAGACTTGTATGAAATGACAGCAGGAATTAAAAGGGATTTACCGGTAAATTACAGACAGGCGGTGGAAATGTTTGAGGGATAAATATGTAAGTCGAAGAAATTATGATGAAGAAGAAGTAAAAAGAAATATATTGAAAAGAAAAATATCCGTATGGCTTGTGATTATTATTTTGATACCGGAGTTATTGTATATATCAAGTTATGTATTAAAACAAAGACATTATCTGTTTATAAGCCTGTTTCTGCTTGCAGCGGTAATGCTTCCGTTTTTTATCAGTTTTGAGTATAAGGCGGTAAGAGCCAGAGAGATAGTGCTGCTTGCCATGATGATATCATTTTGTGTGGCGTTTAATCTTTTATGTGCCCACACAATACCGCTTCACGGTGGGAGTGCTGTTGTAGTATTATCAGGCATTGCACTCGGTCCGGAAGCAGGCTTTCTGACAGGAGCTTTGGGTAGATTTATTTGTAATTTTTTTGACGGTCAGGGACCTTGGACGCCTTGGCAGATGGCATCGTGGGGAATTATAGGTTTTATAAGCGGGGTTGTGTTTGTGAGATATGAAATGCCATCTAAAAAAGAAACGGATAAAGTTGAAAAAAAGTGTATCGGCGTTGTTTACAGGTTGAGGAAAAACAGTCCGTTTGTGCTGCTTTTTGCAAGTGTAATTTTGTTTGAAACGGCAGGTTATCTATTTGTGGTTTTAACAGGCAGGGATATGGCAGACACAAAGGGAATAATGCTTTATATATTTGGTCTGGCAGGACTTGTGGCAGGGGGGCTTTTACAGAGAAAAAGGCTTCAGACTGACAGTATAGTGATGGCAGTATTTACATTTTTGGTAATATTTATAATATATGGCGGAATAATGAATTTTGCAGCACTAATAATGCAGAGTTCATATATGGAAGGTGAAAAAATAAGCCTTGCCGCATTGAAGGCACTTTATATAACAGGAGTGCCGTATGATATAATGCATGCCGCAGGAGCAGCGTTATGTGTATTTTTACTTGGAGAACCATTCCTAAAAAAAATAGAAAGGGTTCAGATAAAGTACGGGATATACCGTAACTAAAAACATTTTTAAACGGAGGTAAAAAAGATGAGGAACAAAAAAGCGATAAGTATTGCATTATCGGCAGTAATGGCATTTACAACAGCATTTGGAATGACAACTGTAAAAGCAAATGCAGAAGAAAAGGAAAAAATTGTTGTATATGTGGCAGCAGAAGGAAAAAATGCGTCAGGCTCAGCAGTTGAAATGGGAAAGACAGCAGTGCAGCTTGACGAAGGTGCAGTAGCAGAGGATGCTATCAAAGCAGCTCTTGACAAGTCTGCATATAAGGACAACTATAAAATTTCTACATCTGCCTGGGGAGACAGTCTGGATTCAATTTCTGACTTAAATATGTATAATGTTGGAAATGACTGGTATTACTGGAGCTTTTGTGTAAATGGTCAGTATGCAAATCTTGGAATCAGCAGCCAGAAAGTAAATGATAATGACAAGATAAGTCTTATCTACAGCTATGACAATTACAACACAAGTGCAGCATGTTTTAACGACGATACATCAAAAAATCCTGAGGGATTTTCTGCATATTCAGAAAAAGCTAAAAAGGCACAGGATGTACTTGCACAGAAAATATATGACACAACATTTAAAGGCGGAGAGTATGTACCGGGTGTAGAAGATTCATCAGGACTTTATACTGTATTTTCACTTGCAAGAGCAGGATTTAAGGCAGATAAATTTTACGATTCTGTTTATGCAAAAGTAAAAGCACAGCTTGGAGCAATCAAGACATCAACAGGTAAATTTTATGATGATACAAACAAAAAATATGTATCACAGGAAAGTATTTTAAAGGATGGTGCAGCAAGTCAGACATATGCAAAGATTGCACTTTGTGTGACAGCTCTCGGAAAAGATGCATCAAACGTAAACGGATTTAATCTTATAGAAAAACTTGCGGACAAGAGTGTCTACGAAGCATCAAGCATTTACAGCAGAGAGACAACAATACTTATGGCAATCGACTCAAAAAATTATGAATTACCAACAGGTGATAATTATCTTACAAGAGCAGAACTTGTAAATAAGACAGCTGCAGATACAGATAATCAGATTGCAACATCAATTGACTGGAACAGCATTGACAGTGCAGTAATGCAGATACAGCCGCTCTGTGTATACCAGACAAAAGATGTAGACGGAGTAGATAAATCAGCCGTAAAGAAAGCTTGTGATAAAGTTCTTAACTTTATGTACAATAAGCAGGGAGCAGATGGAACATACGGTGATTCATACTCAGCAAGCAATGTATGGACAACAGCACAGGTAATGATAACAGCAGGATTATTTGGAATAGATGCAGCAACAGAAGAAAATGGCACAGACTTTATAAAGAACGGTGTAACACTTTATGATGATGCATTGGCATTTGTGGATACAGACAACAATACAGTAGATGAAAAACTTATGGCATTCCAGCCGGAACAGCTTCTCAGAGGTTTCAATGCTGCGATAAGAGCATCAGAAAAGACTGAGCTTATGCTTCCGGTAGAAACAGCAGAATACACAGCATCAGATGATGCAACATATACACTTCCAACAGAGAAAGTTACTCCTGTAAAACTCGCAAAAGCAAAAATAACAAAGCTTACAGCAGGAAAAAAACAGCTCACAGTTAAATTTGCAAAAGTAAAACTTGCAAAATCTTACAAGGTACAGGTTTCAACAGACAAAAAATTCAAGAAAAATGTTACAACAAAAACAACAAAGAAAACAAGTCTTACAATAAAGAAACTTAAATCAAACAAAAAGTATTATGTAAGAGTTCAGGCTGTATCAGGAAAGAACACAGGTGCATACAGTGCAGTGAAGAATGTTAAGGTAAAATAAATTATAAGCAGAAGTAATTTATTAGAGTTATAAAATTATATAGGCAGCTGCGGAAAGAACTAAAATCTGCAGCTGCCTTTTCTTGTCGTATATTGAAAAGCAAAAACAAATCTAATCTTAATCATCAAAAACTTCATTCAGTGCTTCAGTACCTTCAAGTACAAAGCGGCCGTTTTTGATAATATCTATTGTCTCACCTGAGCACGTATGAACAATAATATCACCGAGTTCCGAATAAGGAATTGTAATATCGGTGTGGCAGTTAAAATATGCTTTTTCAGGTTCACTATTTCTGAGTTTGGAAAAATCATTTTCCTTTGCTACCATCTGTCTGCCGTCAGGATTGCAGGTTACAAGTTCTTCCTCATGTGAAAAGCAGGTATCACCGACGGCAAAGTGAGGTCCGGTCTTTTCTGCAATAAGAATAGGCAGCAGACCTGAAATATTATATTTTAATCCCATCATGTAGGCGGTAGTGTTTGTTCCGATTGCAAATTCGCCGATAGGTAGAGTATCATGCCTGTAAAGTACATTTTCATGAATATATTTTTTATTGTCGGCTTCGTTATCAAAGTTTTTGCAGGTATAATCAGTAACACAGCCATCTTTGAAAGTAAGTTCAAGTTCTTTATATTTTAAATTATCAAGATAGACTTCTGTTACATGAAGAATACCTTCTGTACCTTTTAATTCCGGTGATGTAAACACTTCGCCGAGAGGAATATTTACATCATCAAGACAATTTTCAAAAACTGTCTGTTTTTCAGGGTCAGTCTTTTTTACAAGATTAACTTTTATGTCAGTGTGATTGTTGCCGCGACCGGTAACTGTTACATAATCACCTTTATCAAGTGCTGAAATTATTTTTGTCTGTATCTTTTCATATTTGTCAGAATCAAGAGTATTGACTTTTACGGTCTCCTCAAAAATCTTTTCAAAGTTTTTTCCAATGTCAGGGACAGGAAATGCAATAATAGTAAAGCTTATTTTGTCCTGTGGAATATAATTGTTTGTGAGCATACCCTTTTCAGAACGGAATGCAATAAGCTGTTTCTGATGTTTGTCACTGTATTTAGGCAGACAGTCTTTTTCGACAGGTGTGAAAGGTTTTTCACCAAAGCTTTCTATGAGTGCGGGACCGGCAAATTCACCGGCAGAATCTTTCATAGATTCGTATGCAAGCTTGTATTCTGAAAGCTGCCTGTCGGCAAATCCCTTATCGAAAATAATGGCAAGGTCATTGCGGTGGTCGTATTCATATTGCTTATTTGCAGACGCACCATGAAATCCGACTTTATACATGGAAGTTCGTGCCGTAATAGCAGTTGAAGCACGGTAAATTACAGGCTCAAGTCCACTATCCCTGAATTGTGAAACAGCGGATTTTATGATACGCTCAAAGCCGAGGGGGTATCTGATATTAACAGTTTTTTTGCATGACATATCCATATTGTAGACCTTATATCCCTTTATGATACCCTGAGTAAAGGTGCGGGCTATTGAATCTATTTTATCCTGAGAAAGACTGTTTAAATATTTTGCAATGTTTATTTCATTTTCGGTAACATATTCTCCGAAAAAATATAAGTATCTCAAATCTTCAAGATTTTCATTCATTATAATATCTTTAATAAAAGACATTTCAGGATTGAGCATATCATTGAGACCGGCTTTTATTGTAATGTCACTGTAATCAAAGAAATAATAATAAAGTGCTGATTTAATCTGTTCAGGTTTGAAATCAGGTTCTTCAAAAAGATTGTATATTTCAATAAAAAGTTCAAAGATAGTGGTTAGATTAAAAAGGCGTTCTTCAATGGCACTTGGGATATTGCTGCGAAGTTCAGCATATAAAGCACTGAGATAAACACCTGTTTCCTGACCGAATCTTTTGACGGCATATGCAGGATTTGTATAGCTTGTTTCGTAGCGGCCTTTTTCAATATCTTCATAGAGACATTTGTTTAAATGGAAAAGTTCGGTTTCGGTTAAAGTCCTTAAAATTCCGCTTTTTGATAAATTGTATATCTCACTTAACTGTAATGCAAAATAAGAAGTTTTTATAAAATAACTGTTTAAATGTTTGTCAGAAAGAGTAATTGTCTGATCCCACAATTCGGTGTGAATTGTACGGATTCGGTTGACGGCAAGACTAAACCTCTCCTCATACTTTATATTATCATCTGCAATTTGTTTTATGTTTGTCATAATACACCCCATTTCCGTGTGAAAACTCAGTTTACACTATTTTTCTACTTTCCATTTTAAATAAAATTTTTGACGGTATCAAGTATTTTTTTTATGCGGATGTCGATTGTGTGACAGCTGCTGATTTTAGCATAGGCATTCTTAATGATTTTTGTGCGGAGTTCATCATTTTTTAGATAAAATGCTGATTTATCAATAAGTTCATCTGCCGATTCATATATAACAATGTCTTTGTCCGGTTTGAAAAAATTTAAAAGTTCCTGTCTAAAATCAGTCATAAGAAAACCACGGCAGCTTAAAATATCCCATACACGCAAGGAAATACCGGATGAAATATTAGGTATAGTCATATTGAGGTTGATTTTGCTCTCATTGAAGATAAAAGGCATTTTGTTTACATAATCAACGCTGCCATGAGAATTTACAAGCGGAATATCGGAGGTATCACTGTTTGTAAAAAGGTGTACCCGGTGGATAAAATGGCTTGAAAGTAAATTAAGATAGTTTTTGCGTGTTACAGAGGCGGCTTTAAAGCCGAGTACTGTTGTTGAAAACAATTTATTGGTTGTGACGAAAGAGTCGTCACTTTTATTATATTCGGTTATTTCCTCGAGCATACTGCATATTTCGGGAGTGAGGAGTTTTTCTAATATATTTCCGCCTGAAATCTGTGTCTGTGCATATATCGCACCGTCTAGATAACCGTAAAGATAATCGGGAAGTCTGTTTCGTATATTATCATAAGAATTTTTTTCATAGAGACTTCCGACAAAAGAAATGTCATATTTTAATGATGTTTCAGAAGGAAGTATGTCTTTATATCTTTGTACATTTGCGGCAAGAGGAAGATAAAAGATATTTTTTATGCCCATATTTTTAAATTCAGAAAAATTTGAATAATCAAATTCAAAAATTATGTTTGTATCAAAAAAGACAGAATTATGATACATTGCAAGTAAAGGTGCGTCACAGTTCCAGCAGACATATAAGGTATCTGCAGCATGACACACATTTGCGATAAGCGGAAAATAATTTATTGAAAAGCAAAAATCGTAATCATTATTTTTTAATTCGGCTGCCAGTTTTTCGCAAAATAAATCATCATTTTCATAGTTTGATATGGTTTCGGTAAAGCAACTGCAGGTACATCCTGAGTTTTTTAAAGTTTTTTCTATATCTGACTGGTTGTAAGAATTCCAACGGTATATCAATATATTCATTTTAGTTTTTGCTGCAAAATGCAAATGACAAAAGTGCAGAGCAATCCTTTCTAAAAAATATGGAGAAATAAAAAATCCTTTGCCCCTTGCATCATATGATAACAAAAGGCGAAAATAAATGCTATATATATGAACAAAAAATGTACTACAAATGACAAGTATGTTATGATTTATTTATGGTTATATTTATGTACGTTTTTTTGGAAGAAAACATTACATACAAACAAATTGGAGGATTATAGAATATGAAGAAAAAAAGTAAAATGACAGTAGGAATGCAGCTTCTTTTGGCACTGGGACTTATGTTCCTGAGTGTGTTTATTGTCGGAGCATGTGGCTATCTCATGAGAAACAATTCTGTTGAAGTGGAAACTGAGCTTTACAATAATTATGGAGAAACGCAGGGAGAAGCTGCTATGGGATTTGCAGAGTTTCAAAATGTCAAAGTCCAGCTTAGAAATATACTGTATATTTATGTCGGTGATGACACGAATTTACAGGCGTCTAAGAAGAGTATAGAGAAAGCAAAAGATATTGTAAACGAATATATGACAGAGGTAAAGAGTGACCTTAAAGACTCCGGAACAAAGGCATTGTACGAAAAGGTAAAGAAAAATATAGACGCTTATTTTGATGATACAGACAAATGTATTGAATATTTTGATGCAGGAAAAATTCAGGATGCAAGAAATTATCTGCATGACAATGGAGTGAAAAGTGCCAACACAGCAGAAGAAAATATCAAAAAACTTATAAATGAGATTGACAAATATGCACAGAAAAAGCAGAATTATGTTACTGAACAGAATAAAATCGGTGATTATTTTGTTGCAGTTGTGATGCTTTTAGCTTTGTTAAATGCCTGCGTAGCGTTATGGTTTATAACGACGACAATAAGAAATCCGCTTGTTGAGCTTGCAAAAGCTGCAAAGAAAGTTTCGGCAGGCGAGGTTGATGTGGATATTACACCATCTAAAATAGATAATGAAGTCGGTGCTTTAGTTGATGGTTTTCAAGCAATGATTGCTAATCTTAAAAAGCAGGCAGAGGTATTGGGAAAGATTGCTGACGGAGATTTTACCGTTTCATATCAGCCAAGTTCTCAAAATGATGTAGTAGGAAATGCGATAGTAAGACTCATAGAGGACAATAACACGGCATTTTCAAAAATCAGAAATGCTGCAGAGCAGATAGACAATGGTTCTTCTCAGATAGCATCAGCAAGCCAGACGCTTGCACAGGGTTCATCTGAGCAGGCAAGTGCCATACAGCAGATAACGGCATCTGTTACCGATATTGCAAATAAGACAAAAGATAATGCAAGGAAGGCATCAGAGGTAAATGACATTGTTATTCGTGCAAAAAGTGATGCTGATGAAGGCAACAGATGTATGAAAGAAATGATTGTTGCAATGCATGAAATAAATGAAGCATCAGAAAATATACAGAAAATTATCAAGGTTATAGACGATATAGCATTCAATACAAATATCCTCGCTTTAAATGCGACAGTGGAGGCAGCAAGGGCAGGAGAGCAGGGAAAAGGCTTTGCAGTAGTTGCTGAGGAAGTAAGAAATCTTGCAGGACGTTCTGCAGAAGCATCCCGTCAGACAGCAGAAATGATAGAGGATTCCATAGAAAAAGTGAAACATGGTTCTGCTCTTGTTGGAGATACGGAAAGAGCACTGGAAGTTATATCTGATATGATAGATAATATAATGGGACTTAGTGCAAATATTTCAAGTGCTTCATCAGAGCAGGCAACGGCAACTTCACAGATTGATGACGCACTTGCACAGGTGGCACAGGTTGTACAGACAAACTCGGCAACAAGTGAGGAATGTGCTTCGGCAAGTGAAGAATTGTCGGGTCAGGCACATGGACTTGAAAATATATTGACAAGATTTAAAATAAAAGACGGACAAAACAATTTTGGATATATATCAAATAATGGTATATCAGATGATTACAACAGTGATATAAGATTGGAAACTACTTATGATACAAAATATTAAAAATTTTGATTTGGAACAGATTGCGGACTCAGGTCAGTGTTTCCGATGGAGAAAAATCGACGAGGGTAAATATCTCATCCCGGCATATGACCATATTGTCACGGTGGCACAGTCAGGAGAAAAATTTGAATTTTCCTGTACGGAGGCAGAGTATCAGATAATATGGAAACATTATTTCGATTTAGAATTAGACTATGGAAAAATAATAGCGGCAATAGATAAAAACGATACATTTCTCAAAGAAGCGGCAGAGTACGGAAGCGGTATCCGAATTTTGAATCAGGAATTGTGGGAGATGATAATCTCATATATCATATCCCAAAATAATAATATTCCACGAATAAAAAAGGGAATAGAGGCAGTATGCGACAGATATAAGGCTGTCATCTGCAAGGACGAACAAGATAATTTAGAAAAGACTGAAAATGAAATATATGGATTTCCGCATCTTACTGATATTGAAAAAAACGGAGGCAGACAGAGTCTTAGTGAACTCGGACTTGGATACCGTGATGAGTATATATGGCTTATGTGTGAATATGAGCATGAAAATAAAGTCTTTTTTGATAATCTCAGAAAGTGTGATTATGAGCAAAGCATGAAAATGCTTATGGAACATAAAGGAATAGGCAGAAAAGTCGCAAATTGCATAAGTCTTTTTGGACTTCACCATCTTGATGCATGCCCTATAGATGTATGGATGAAAAAAATAATAGACGAGGAATATGGTGGAATACAGCCAAAATGGATGAGTGACAGGTATGCTGGAATCTATCAGCAATATGCGTTTTTCTATAAGAGAAGTAAGTAGGTAAATAGGTGGAAAGAATAAATGAACAATGATGAAAGATATATGAAGGAGGCTTTAAAGCAGGCAAAAAAGGCAGCTTTAATTGATGAAGTACCGATAGGCTGTGTTATTGTGCATGATGAAAAAATAATTGCGAGAGGTTATAACAAGCGAAATAAACTTCACAGCACTCTTGGTCATGCTGAAATATCAGCCATAAAAAAAGCAAGCAAAGTGCTTGGTGACTGGCGACTTGAAGAGTGTACCATGTATGTTACACTGGAACCATGCCCTATGTGTGCGGGGGCTATAGTTCAGGCGAGAATACCAAAGGTAGTTATAGGAGCAATGAATCCAAAAGCAGGCTGCGCCGGAAGTATTTTAAATATGTTTCAGATAAAGGAGTTTAATCATCAGGTGGAGTCAGTTGACGGAGTTTTGCAAGAGGAATGCCGGCTTATGATGAAGAATTTTTTTAAAGAATTGAGAGAAAAGAAGAAAATAAAAAAATAGGATTGTTTGACAATAAAAAAATGCTCTGCTATAATATATGCGCTTAATTTTATGAAGAATCGAGGCAGAGAAATGAACAGTGATAATGAGGTATCAGATGAGTTTCGCAAAAAGCTGCATTGTATGATGGCATTTATAGGAGGTTATATCGGAGCGTACGCACTTTTAAACAGGGCGGATGTATTTGGAAATGCACAAACATCAAATCTTATACATGTAGCTATGAGTATAGTTGGAACAAATTTTTTCGATTTGTTTATCAGGCTTGGCGGGGTCGTACTTTATATGGCAGGAGTAGCGCTTGTGGTAATATGGCCTAAGTGTACAAAAATAAGTGTTCATTATCTGGCAGTTATAGTAGATGCATTTGCGTTTATAATGCTTGGATTTTTCCCTAAAGACATGAATATTATCGTGTCGCTTTATCCGGTATTTTTTGCGGCAGCAGTTCAGTGGACATCATTTTCAGGTGTTTACGGATACAACTGCTCAACGATATTTTCAACGAACAACCTGAAACAGTTCACTATGGCAGAAGTTGAATATATCTGCAGTCATGACAAAAAGTTTAGTCATAAGGCAAAATTTTACGGAAGTGTACTTATAACTTATCATCTTGGTGTTGCATGTGAATTTTTTGCAAATCAGGTATTTGGAATAAAGGCATCATGGCTGGGATTGATTGCCGTAGCGGCAGCATTTGTTATGGTGTCAGTTGAACAGGGAATGTTATCCGGAGTATTGAGGACAATATTTGGAGTAAAAACGACAGCATAGGAAATATTGTTATTAACTAAAGTTTTTATAAGCGGCTATAAATATACAAATAAAAGTAAATATAAGTAATAACTATACAAATATATAAGTAATAAATAACTGAGTAGCAGTATGCGTAAATCCGAGTTGGTGGATTTACGCATATTTTAACTATACAAGAAACAGATGGATAGTGTTAACTACACTATTTACCTAGAATACGTACGGAAATGAGGGATAAAATGAGTAATACAGAAAACAAAAATCCATTGGAGGTACTTCCTATAAATAAACTTTTGGTAAAATTTTCAGTGCCAAGCATAATTGCTATGCTTGTGACGGCATTGTATAATATTGTAGACCAGTTTTTTATCGGACAGTCTGTAGGTTCACTTGGAAATGCTGCAACAAGTATATCATTTCCGTTATCGATAACATGTATTGCGATAGCACTGCTGTTTGGAATAGGCGGTGCGTCGGCTTTCAATCTTTCGATGGGAGCGGGAGACAAAAAAACTGCCGCATATTATATTGGAAATGCCGCCGCAATGTTGTTTTTGTGCGGTCTTGTTCTGTGCATTATCAGTGAGATATTTTTAAAGCCAATGCTTTTGTTTTTCGGTTCATCAAAAAGCGTGCTTCCGTATGCGATGACGTATACAAGAATAACGGCGATAGGATTTCCGATGGTTATACTTACGGCAGGCGGAGGTCATCTTATAAGGGCTGACGGAAGTCCAAATATGTCTATGATGTGTAATCTGATAGGAGCAGTTATAAATACCGTATTAGATGCAATATTTGTATTTGGAATGAATATGGGAATGGCAGGAGCAGCACTAGCCACAATAATAGGACAGTTCGTATCTGCGGTAGTTGTGATTGTTTATATGTTTCATTACAAGACGGTAAAACTGCAGAAAAAACATCTTGTTATACGTTCAAAATATATAGGAAGAGTAGCCGCATTAGGAGGTTCGCCGTGCAGTAATCAGGTGGCAATGATGGTGGTACAGATAATTTTAAACAAGTCATTAAAACATTATGGTTCTTTGTCGGTGTACGGAGAGGATATACCGGTGGCATGTGTCGGCATAATAACAAAGGTAAATCAGATGTTTTTTTCATTTGTTATAGGATTGTCACAGGGACTTCAGCCGATTGCAAGTTACAACTACGGGGCAGGAAAATTTGACAGGGTAAAAAGTGCATACAAAAAATCTATTTTATGCGGTTTTACAATGTGTATAATTGCATTTGCAATGTTCCAGATTTTCCCAAGACAGATAATATCAATATTTGGAAAAGGTGACGAGACATATTACAGATTTGCAATAAATTATTTCAGAATATTTTTATTCTGTACATGTGTAAACTGTTTACAGCCTATTACATCAACATTTCTCACTGCAATCGGAAAACCAAAGGGCGGTATGTTTTTGTCGCTTACAAGACAGATAATATTTTTACTTCCACTGATTGTAATATTACCGCTTATTATGGGAATAGATGGTATAATGTATGCGGGACCGATAGCTGACGGACTTGCGGCAGTTGTGGCTGTAATTATGATAAAGAGAGAATTTTCAGAGGAAAATTATAGGAAATAAGTTGAAATAAAAGTCAAAATATGTAATTATTGTTGATTAAACATAAAACAGAAATGAGGAAATGTGCTAATGAATGATATAAATGTAAAATACAGTGAGATAAAAGGATGGGACAAGGACTCATATGTACTTTTGGATATACGTGATGAATCCTCAGTAGGGTATGGAATAATACCGGGGGCTGTTCATATACCGGAGGATAAGATAGATGAAAAAATAGATGAAGTATCATCCGGAAGAAAAGTTGTAATATATTGTACAAGAGGAGTATTTAGTGCTGAGTGTGCCGGAAGGCTGAGAGAGCAGAAGCAGATAGAAGCATATAGTCTTGAGGGCGGTTATACAGGCTGGATACTTGAAAATATTAAAATTGAGGAAGAAAAAGAAGAAAACGGCAGCAGAAAAGACGATATAGAAAAAAGTATCAGAAAGAAATTTCATAAGCAGCTCTTCTCAAAATTTGCCAAAGCAATAAATACTTATGAACTTGTAAAAGAACATGACAAGATAGCTGTCTGTATATCCGGCGGAAAAGATTCAATGCTTATGGCAAAGCTTTTTCAGGAGCTTAAACGACACAATAAATTTGAATTTGAACTCGTATTTCTTGTGATGGACCCCGGATACAGCGAAGCAAACAGAAAAGTAATAGAGAATAACGCAAAGCTTATGGATATACCCATAACGGTATTTGACTCGACAATCTTTGATGCCGTATATGAAATAGAGAAATCACCTTGTTATCTGTGTGCAAGAATGAGACGAGGATACCTTTACAATAAAGCAAAGGAACTTGGCTGCAATAAAATAGCCCTTGGCCATCATTATGATGATGTGATAGAAACTATTCTTATGGGAATGCTTTACGGAGGTCAGGTACAGACAATGATGCCTAAACTCCACAGCCAGAATTTTGAGGGAATGGAGCTTATAAGACCGATGTATCTTATAAGAGAAGATGATATAAAACACTGGAGAGATTACAACAATCTTCACTTTATACAATGTGCCTGCCGTTTTACGGATACATGTACGACATGCAGAACAGATGGCAGCAGTGTATCAAAGAGAATGGAGATAAAAAATCTTATAGCAGAATTAAAGAAAACAAATCCGTTTATTGAGAGTAATATATTTAAAAGTGTTGAAAATGTAAATCTTAAGACGATAGTCGCTTACAAAAAAGACGGAATAAAGCATAGTTTTTTGGAAACTTATGATGAAAATGAGGGTAATTAGCTTTTGGTTAATTACCCTCGTATACTGTATTATTGAGAATTAAATTTGTTTATGGCATACTATAATATATAAATATCAGAAAGTAATAGCGTTTTATAGGAAAAATTGCGGTACGGGTTATGGCTTGAGATATTGATAACATCATAGGCATTATGATAAAATATAAAACAGTTATAGATAGTTGTATAATAAAGTTACTATATAAGTTATATATGTGACTGATTTACAAATATTCAGATATGTTTTTTACAAGGAGGGGACTTAAATGGCTAGAAAATGCAGCGCCATGCGTGCAGAAGAAAAATTAGGCGGATTTGCGACAGCAAAGAAGCATATCACAGTACAGTATAATGAGAGAGAACGCTCGGTGGACAACTTACTTAGTCTTATCAGACGTGATGTGATAGAAAATCACGGAATAGCTGATGAGGATATCACAGAGGTAAATGTATATATCAAACCGGAAGAAAATGCTGTATTTTATGTTATAAATAACAAGCTTCAGGGACAGATTGAATTTTAAAGGAGTTTAAAAGGGGGAAAATTAAAATGGCAATTACATTTGTTGTGGCAAATCAAAAAGGTGGTATAGGAAAAACAACAACAGCAACTACACTTGCGGGGATACTTGGAAAGAAGTACAAAACACTTCTCATTGATGCGGACCCACAGGGAAACAGCAGTGCCACATATCAGGCTAAGATAAAAGATCAGGCGACGCTATATGATGTAATGGTCGATTCCGACCGTATACCTTTGGAAGAAGCGGTACAGCATCTTGAAAATGGTGACATTGTAGCGTCAGATCCATTGCTTATAAAAGCAGAAAAACTTCTTGATGGAGATGTAGAAGGTCTTTACAGACTTAAGGATGCCATTGAAGAACTGGAAGAATATGATTACATAATAATAGACACGGCACCGGCATTGGGAGTGGTACTTTACAACAGTCTTATAGCTGCTGACAGAGTGATTATACCTATCACTGCGGATGCATATTCACTTCAGGGAATAAACCAGCTTTACAGCACGATAAAAGCCGTACAAAAAAGGCAGAATCCGTCTCTGAAAATAGAAGGTTTGCTGCTTGTGAAATATTCAGGACGCTCAAACCTTGAAAAGAATATGCTTGATGAGCTTAAAAAAACAGCAGACAGCATGGGAACAAAATTGTTTGAAACTAAAATCAGGGAATGTGTAAAAACTAAAGAAGCGCAGACGGCAAATAAACTTCTTATAGATTATGCACCAAACTGTACAACAATGCAGGATTACAATGAATTAGTTAAGGAATTGATGTAAATATGGCAGTAAATAATCAGAGATTATCCGAGAAAACAGGTATCAGGGAAAAAGTGATAGAAGAAATACAGGAACTTGCAGTTGAATATAAAATAGAAAAAGTTATTCTATTTGGTTCAAGAGCAAGAGGTGATTATCGTGAAAGAAGCGATATTGACCTTGCTGTATATGGGAAGGATTGTGCAAGATTCAGCCTTGATGTAGATGATTTGACTACAACATTATTAAAATATGATTTTGTGGACATGTATCATTCTGTGCAGCCGCCATTAAAAAAGTCAATAGAAGAAGAGGGAATCTTAATATATGAAAAAATATGAGAATTTTTGTAATGCACTTAATAATCTAAAAGAAATATATGAGTATAACGAACCATATAATAATGTTGAATTGACGGGACTTGTCGGTCTTTTTGAAGTTTGCTTTGAGCAGTCATGGAAAGCAATGAAAGAAATATTGTATGCAAATGGATTTTCAGAGGGACAAACAGGTTCGCCGAGACAGATTTTAAAAACGGCATACGAAGCAAGAATGATAAAAAATGATATAGTCTGGCTTGAAGCATTAAGAGCAAGGAACAATGTGGCACATGCGTATAATAAGGATGTGGCACTTGATATAATACAGGAAACAAAAAATAATTATTACAATTTATTTGTGGATTTAAAAGAAACATTGGAAAAAAACTGGCTTTAAAAACGAAAGGATAAATCATGTCAAAATTATATTTTACGAGACATGGACAAACTATATGGAATGTCGAGGGAAAAGTCTGTGGTGCAACAGATATAGAACTTACTGAGTTGGGACATAAACAGGCAATAGAACTTGGTGAGCGCATAAAAGCAGATAAAAATATTAAAATAGATGAGATAGTAGCGTCACCGCTTATAAGAGCAAAAAATACAGCCGAACATATTTCTGAGATAACAGGGATACCGATGCATACGGACATGCGTGTCATAGAGCAGAATTTTGGAAAGTACGAGGGCGGTGGAAGACGCAGCAAAGAATTTTCGGAAGCAAGAAATAATTTCATATATAGCTTCGATGGTGGAGAATCAATGTTGAAAGCAGCGTCACGAGTTTATAATATATTAAATGAAATAAAGAAAGATAAAGACAAAACGTACCTTATTGTGGCACACAATGGTATAGCAAGAATTGTAAACTCATATTTCAAAGATATGGCAAATGAGGATTTCGCAGCATATGCCATAAAAAACTGCGAGTTGCTTTGTTATGAGTTTGAAAACACCAACAAGGAGGCAGATTGAACATGTATTATATAGGAAATCATTTATCAGCATCAAAAGGTTTTGCGGCAATGGGCAGGGAAGCTGTAAAATTAGGCGGCAACACGTTTGCATTTTTTACAAGAAATCCACGAGGCGGCAAAGCGAAAGCGATAGATGAAAAAGATATAGAGAAATTTCTGGCATTTGCAAAAGAGCATGAATTTGGGAAGATAGTAGCGCATGCACCATATACGATGAATCTTTGCTCGGCAAAAGAGGATATAAGAAATTTTTCAAAAGAAATGATAGCTGATGATATGAAGCGGATGGAATATATTCCGGGCAATTATTATAATTTTCATCCGGGTTCACACACAGGACAGGGAGTGGAGACAGGCATAGAATATATTGCCCAGACACTTAATGAGATAATAACACCAGAACAGTCGACGACGATACTTTTGGAAACAATGGCAGGCAAGGGCAGTGAGATAGGAAGAAACTTTGAAGAGTTAAGAACCATAATAGATAAAGTGGAACTTAATGATAAATTAGGTGTTTGTTTCGATACATGTCATGTTTGGGATGCGGGTTATGATATAGTGGAAAATCTTGATGGTGTACTTGAAGAATTTGATAAGGTAATTGGACTTGACAGATTAAAAGCAGTTCATTTTAATGACAGTATGAATGTATGCGGTTCACACAAAGACAGGCATCAAAAGATAGGACAGGGAAATATAGGTCTTGAGGCAATGAAAAGAGCAGCACTTCATCCTATATTAAAAGGCAAGCCTTTTATACTCGAAACGCCGAATGACAATGAGGGATATGCTGCAGAGATAGCAATGTTTAAAGAATGGATGTGTGACTGATGGAAAGAAATGTAGACATGACTGAAATATCCGATGGAAAAAGATACACATCAAATGACCTTGCAAAATTGGGGTGTGGTGATTGCGCAGGATGCAGTAAATGTTGTCACGGAATGGGAGAGTCAATAACACTTGACCCATATGATATATATAACCTTACTATAAATCTAAAAATGACATTTAATGAGCTCTTGGCAGAAAGTTTAGGTCTTTCTGTCAAAGATATGATAATACTTCCGCATTTAAACTTAAAAGCAGAAGGGGAGGGGTGTCTTTTTCTGGATGAGAATGGCAGATGCAGTATACATTCGTTCAGACCGGGAATATGCAGGCTGTTTCCACTTGGAAGGATATATGAAAATGAAAGTTTCAGTTATTTTTTGCAGATAAATGAGTGTGTGAAACAAAACAGGACAAAAGTGAAAATAAAAAAATGGCTTGGTATACCAAATCTGGCAGCGTATGAAAATTATATAAATACATGGCACTATTTTTTGAAAAACATGAAAGCGTTTCTTGAGGAACAGGATAATGAAGAAATGTCAAAAAAAATAAATGTATATATATTAAAGATATTTTTTGAAGAGCCATATAATAATGAAGATTTTTACACGCAATTTGAGAAACGTATGCAGAAAATGCAGCAGATTTTCTGAGCTTTCCATTGGCTTAAGACAATGGGTAGTTCACATTGCAGGTTTTAAAGATAAAAAGAGATAGCGCAAAATACATGCGTAGAAATGAGGACAAAAATGAGGATTCCTGATAGTTTACAAAAAGGCGGTACAATAGGTTTTGCGGCACCTTCGTTTGGCTGTAACATAGAGCCGTATAAAACAGCATTTGATAATGCAGTCAGCAAATTTGAAAAAATGGGTTACAAAATCATAAAGGGTCCAAATTGTTATGAGGGAAGCGGTGTTGGAATAAGCAACACACCAAAAAAATGTGCTGATGAGATAAATTCTTTTTTGTGCGGAAAAGATAATCAGTCCGTTCAGGCGTTATTTTCGTGCGGGGGCGGGGAACTTATGTGTGAAATATTGGATGATGTGGATTTTGACAGTATAAAAAAGTCAAAACCTGTATGGTATCTCGGATATTCAGACAATACTAACCTCACATTTCTGCTTCCGACAATCTGTGATATTGCAGCAATTTACTCGCCATGTGCACCCGCATATGGAATGGAGCCGTGGCACCCGGCACTCAGAGACACATTTGCACTTCTGACAGGAGAAACAGATAAAGCACACGGATATGATAAGTGGGAAAAAGAATCACTAAAAAATGAAGAAAATCCGCTGGAACCATATAATGTTACGGAAAAAACAGAAATAAAGAAATTTGGCAGAGGAAAAGATGACAGTATAGTAAGATTTGAAGGAAGAATTATAGGGGGCTGTCTGGATTGTCTTTCAAATCTTGTTGGCACAAAATTTGATAAAGTAACAGAATTTAATAAGAAATATGAGGACGATGGAATAATATGGTTCATGGAGTCATGCGATTTAAATCCTATGGCGATAAGACGTGCAATATGGCAGCTTGACCATGCGGGATGGTTTGAAAATGTAAAAGCCTTTCTTATAGGCAGACCGCTTTGCCTTGACGAAGAAATATTAGGCGTAGACAGGTATAATGCGGTATATCCATTGCTTGAAAAGTATAATGTACCTATAATAATGGACTTGGATATAGGGCATACAGCACCGATGATGCCGGTTATATCGGGAGCAAAAGCAAATGTGAAAGTAGAGAATGGCACAATAGAGGTAGAATATATCAGGGAACTGTCAGATTAAAACGGCAGTTTTTTAAATACAGCATGACAAAAACGGGTGTTGCAAAATTTGTAACACCCATAATATATGGAAAGGAAACAAAAAGATGATACAGGATATAAAGCCACATACCTTATACAATCAGTACAAACATGTAATACCTGAAAAAGATGATAGGGCGGTGGTGTTTGACGGAAGAAATGTACTTATATCGAGAACTGAAGATGATACGCTTGATACCCCCAAATGTTCCGACATAAAAGGAGAATACATATACATACTGTCGATAGATGAAACAAGATATTTTCTTTTAAAAAATGCTGTTGAGTGTGAAAAAGAAGGAGAGGTGAGCAATTATATAGGAAGAAACAGCAATGGAATTGATGAATTTAAATTTGAGCCGATAAAGAATTTAAGGCAGCTTGCATCAAAAGAAGTATGTTTTGCACTTATGACAGCGTGGCATTTAAACACATGGTATAAAGACAACAGATATTGTGGCAGATGCGGAGCTAAAACGGTGCATTCACACAAAGAGAGAATGCTGCATTGTGTGAAATGCGGCAATATGATATATCCAAAGATAGCACCGGCTATAATAGCAGCTGTAACACATGATGATAAACTGCTTCTTACAAAATACGCTACAAACAGGGAATACCGGAAATATGCACTTATAGCAGGGTTTGTTGAGATAGGTGAGACAATAGAAGAAACGGTAAAAAGGGAAGTAGAAGAGGAAGTTGGACTTAAAATTAAAAATCTTACATATTATAAAAGCCAGCCGTGGGGATATGACAGTAATGTACTGATGGGATATTTCGCAGAACTTGACGGTGATGAAAATATTACGATGGATACGGAAGAACTTTCAAAAGCACAGTGGTTCAGGCGTGGAGAACTCCCGGCACACAATGACGGAATCAGTCTCACAAGGGAGATGATAGGTGTATTTGAAGACAAAGAAAAGTATGAAAAAATTGTGAAAAATTATTAAAATCGACATTAGAATGACATAAAACAAGTATATATTACATCGTGAAAACATTGATATTACATTATACAAACATTATAAAAAAGGGAGATATTTGTTAAAAATTGAAAAAGCTTCTTGACAAAGAGTATCTTTTTTGTATAATGGTAATGTATAGCAAGTAAAATATAAGGAGGCATAACAATGATTAAAAAAGCAAAGAAGTCTGTAGCCGTTGGTTTATCAGTAGCTCTTGCAGTTACAAGTGTAAACATCCCGGTTAATTCGGCATCAGCTGCAGCGAAGAAGGCTAAGCTTAGTGCTACTAAGAAAACACTTACTGCCGGAAAGTCTACTACTTTAACTCTTAAGACAAATAAGAAAAAAGCAAAGACTATCAAAACTATTAAGGCTAAGTATGTGAAAGTCAGCACAAGCAAAAAGTCTGTAGCAACAGTCAAAAAAGTATCCAAAAAATCTAAAGTAACAGGAATTAAGGTAACTGCTAAGAAAGCAGGAAAAGCTACAATTACTGTTAAGGTTACAAAGGGTACATACAAAGGCACATATAAGTGCAAAGTTACAGTAAAGAAGAAAGCTTCTGCAACAAAGGCTCCTACACAGGCACCAACTACTGAACCAACTACTGAACCAACAGTAGAACCAACAGTAGAGCCTACAGTAGAGCCTACAGTAGAACCAACAGTTGAGCCAACAACTAGCCCAGCAATTACAGAAACACCAGCTACTAAGGTTACTGTAGTTAATACATCAAACATTACAAAGTCTGATGATACATTCACAGTAACATTAACATTAGATGGTACATACACAGATGAGCAGTTAAAGGGTGCTAAAGTTACTTTGACAAACTCAGCTGCAAAGGTTACTACAACAGCAACATTCAGCAAAATTGATGTTGATGGAAAAGCTGTATTTACAGTAGACGATACTAAGGTGCTTACACCTGGTGATACTACTGCAAATGGTGATTACAAAGTTTCTTCAGATTCAGAAGCATTGGTTATCAGCGGTGACGTTGTTGCTTCATATGAAGAGTCTTTAGCAGGAAACAAGATTAAAGGTTATGTATTAACTGACAAGCTTAACAATGGTACATATGATGGTTCGTTCAAAAATGCTGTTGCAGGTGCTACTGTTTCAGTAGAAGGCGGACAGTCAACAACAACAGATGCAAAAGGTTATTACGAACTTCCATCAGTAGCAGGTAGAAAAATCGTGACAATTTCTAAAGCAGGATTTGTTACTAAGTATCTTACAGGAACTAAGCGTGTATACGTTAACAAGAGCCATGTTACATCACAGAACGTTGCTTTAGAGCATTTCGATGTTAGAAAGTTAACAGTAAATGTTAAAGCAATTGACAAAAATGCAAAGACAGGTATTTCTAAGGCTCATGTTGTATTGAAAAATTCAGCTGGTGCAGTTGTTAAAGAAGGTGACGCTGATGCAAACGGTCAGATTACATTCGGTAACGACTTACATGAAAGTGCCGCAGTTGGTACAGATCTTACAGCAAACGGAACATCAGTTGCAAACTATTTGAATCAGGGAACATATACATTAGAAGTTTCAAAGAAACTTTCAAAGAGCAATGTAAGTGATGTATATGCTACATTTACAAAATCATTCAAGATTGAAAATGATTATACATATCCAATCGAAATTGAAGGTACAAAGACAGCAGCTGTTAAGTCATTCAAGGTAACACAGAACTTGAAAGAAAATGCAGAAAAAGCATATGTTAACAGCAGTTCAAAGATTAATGTTAAGTATGCTCTTTATACATTGGTAGATGGTAATGCTGTATCAGCACCTATCATCGAGAATACTGCAGCAGTTGAGTCAGATGCAATTACTTCAGCTAAGACTCTTACATCTAATATACTTAGTGCTTTGATTACATCAGCATCAACTAAAGATACAGTTCTTGCAGCAGCTTCAAACAAAGCATTAACATTACCAACAGGCGATTACTACTTATTACTTACTCCAGAACTTGCTTCAGGAGCAACAGGTTATACATTTGCATACAATGCAGTTAAAGTTAGTGTAACAGCTGGTGGAGATGTAACAGCAACAGCAGACCTTACAGAAGGTAATGTTCGTACAATCAATACACAGGTTACTTTACCAAATAAGGTAGCAGGTGATGATGTACAGACAGATACAAACGGATTATTCACTGTAAAATGGGATGCTACAACTAAGAAATTTGTATTAGCAGATGAAGCAGCTCCATTTAATAAGGAACAGGTTAAGGCCTCATACGCAATCAGCCAGGTTGTAGCAGGAACAGATGACAAAGTTGCAATTAAGATTCCTGAAAATGGTAACTTTACAACTCCTGAGTATAAGAAGGGTGCAGACGGAGCATATGCTTCATCAGTTAAGTATGTAAACTTCTTAGGAACAGGTAAATATATTATTGAATCTACAGGTGATTATACAACATCTGTTGCTAAACAGACAGAGCAGATTAACAACGATAAGGGTAGCGTTAACTTCAAAGTTGCAGGTGCAGCTAATGTAGTAAAAGTTACTGTAAAAGCTGTAGCTGGTTCTGATGTTATCGGAAAGAATACATTTGGTAAATTAACAAAATTAGTAGCTTACGATTCGACAGGAAAAGCTGTTGCAACAAAAGACTACACAGCAACAACAGCCGCAGATAAGCAGGTTACAGGTCAGGATCTTTTAGCATCAGGAAGTGCTATTACAGGAAGTGCTATCGCTGTAAATGATTATGCTGAGTACAATACTCAGACAGGTAATTACACAATGAACTTACCAGAAGGCAAGTATACATTCGGTGTTACATTAGCAGGATACAAAGAAGTTGTATCAGATGCAGTAGATGTAAATGCTATCGAAAAAGTTGGCATTACAATCAGCAAGAAGTTAGAGAAAGCAACAGCAGATGCTACTACTATTAACGGTGAAGTTAAAGTATTAAACGAGAACAAGATTGGTTACATGAACTTGACAGAAACAAGTCTTACAAATGGTACAGTTGTTCTCTTAAACTCAGACAAGAAGATTGCAGCAATTGACACTCTTAAATGGGATGGTTCAAAGAATGTTTATACATATTCATTCTACAATGGTGAAACTGATGGACAGGGAAAGAATGTAATCAATCCTGGTACATATACTATGGTTGTAAGAACTTCTCAGACTGAAACATATGCTACAACAGTAACAGTTGTAGACGGCGAGAAGAAAGCTGCTAATGTTGACTTAGTAAAAGGTGCTTATGGTCAGATTAAGGCATTCGCACTTGATAACAACAACGCAGTATTAACAGATTGGAATGCAGTTGCAGTAGCTTATGATGAGTACTTCGTAGACCCAGCAATCGCTGGAAACTACGCAGATGGAAAGATTAGTGCTAAGGCATCAGCTTACCCATCAGCAACACAGGGAACTATTTCAACAATTACTGAGAATACAGCAAGATTTGGTGCTTACTTAACATCATCTACATGGTCAAATGGTTCATACTCATATGCTGAGTCAAACAATGGTGTTACACAGAAAGGTTATTATGTATTTGATAAGCTTCCAGCAGGTACATATACAGTTAAGCTTGGTGTAAATGTTTATAATCCAACAGTTATGACTGACAATTTATATCAGTGGAAAGCTGAGACTGTAACACTTAAAGATTCAGGTGATGTAGTTAAGGCTGAGTACACATATGATAAGATTGGTGAAAAGGTTAACACAATTTCTGTTCCTTTAACAATCAATCTTAAAGGAACTTCAGTTCCAACTCCATCTTTAACAAATCCACTTGTAGTAGTTATTGCTCCTACAAAGGGTGCAGGTACTGAGACAATCACTAAGATTGTTACAGATCCTAGAGAATTAAAAGAAATCCCAGTTGCAGGTAAGACAAATTATGATGTAACAGTATTTACATATGATGGATATCAGTTAGCTAGCAATTCAATCAATGTTGAGCGTTCAGCAGCTACAGTAGAAGTTGCATTGAATGCATCTGACATGGACTAATATTGCAAAGCAAGATTGGTGAAATCGCCTAATTTATTAGGTAAAAGATATATAAAGGGGGGACTACATAAGTGGTTCCCCTTTTTTGTATATATAAAATATTTCAAGAACAATTGAAATGTTAGATGTCTCCCAAAAATATAAAATAAAAAGATTCAATTTAGGATAAATTTCTGATTGAATCTTTTTTATTTTATAATATATAAGAATTATTACTTAAAAAAATCAAATAAACAAATTATAACTGTATATAATTACAAAAAAATGGTGTTTTATGTAGTGATTTTTGTGATAAAATGCAAGTAAGAGGGTGGTTAAAACTAATTAAAAATATTTAATAGGAGGCAGAAGGCATGAGAAAAAGAAAGCATATTGCAAAGGTATTGGCATTTGTTTTAGCAGCAGGAATGATTACAACACCAATCAATAGTATTGGAAATGTTGCTGTTGCTTCAGCAGATGAGTCATCAGAAACAGCTAAAAGAGATATGGATAAGTTTACAGCATCACTTACGTATGGGGCAGATGGTGATTGGAATAGTTATCCAATAGAAATAGCAAAAGATGGAGAATATACATTTACACATACAGTTACTAAAGATAATGACAAGATATTACAGTTATCAGTAGGCACAGATCTTACAGCAGAAAGTTTGAGTGATAATTTTAAATTTGATATAGAATCGGTAACATTAAATGATACAACATACAAGGTTGATACATCAGCAACATGGAATTTGAGCGATAAAGGTGTATACGAATATACTATAATAAATGGTTGGGGAAATCTTAATAGTACAAGAGACGAAGAAAATAACCAAATAACTTCTGTAAAAACTGGAGATAAGATAACAGTTAAGATTAATATAACTGGAATGAATAATAATTTAGAAGAGCCGGAGGCAACAAAAAAACCATCAGAGGATAACGATAAAGCAGGTATGGATAAGTTTACAGCATCACTTACATATGGAGCGGATGGTGACTGGAATAGTTATCCAACAGAAATTACAAAAGATGGAGAGTATACATTTACACATACAGTTATTAAAGATAATGACAAGATATTACAGTTATCAGTAGGTACAGATCTTACAGCAGAAAGTTTGAATGATAATTTTAAATTTGATGTAGAATCGGTAACATTAAATGATACAACATACAAGGTTGATACATCAGCAACATGGAATTTGAGCGACAAAGGTGTATACGAATATACTATAATAAATGGTTGGGGAAATCTTAATAGTACACGAGATGAAGAAAATAACCAAATAACTTATGTAAAAACTGGAGATAAGATAACAGTTAAGATTAAGATAACTGGAACGAACAATAAATCAGAAGAATCAGAAGCAACAGAAGAGCCGGAAACAACAGAAGAGCCGGGAGCGACAGAAGAGCCGGAAACAACAGAAGAGCCGGAAACAACAAAAGAACCGGGAGCGACAGAAGAGCCGGGAGCGACAGAAGAGCCGGAAACAACAGAAGAGCCGGAAACAACAAAAGAACCGGGAGTGACAGAAGAGCCGGGAGCAACAGAAGAGCCGGAGGTAACAAAAGAACCATCAGAAGATAGTGGAAATATGGATAAATTCACTGTGAAGTTTTCATATGGAGCAGCGGATACAGAAGAAAGCTCGGATTGGAATTGGATGGAGCAGCCTGTAGAAATTACAAAAGACGGAGAGTATACATTTACATATACTACAACTAAAGATAATGATAAAGTACTGCAATTGGCATTTGCTACAAATCTTTATAAGGGAATTATGAATGACAATTTTAGTATTACAGCAGAGTCAGTAGTTGTTAATGACACAGTATATAAGGTTGATGCAACAAAAGCGGCATGGGACAATTCAGGAAAGGACGAAAATCCATATACATATACGCTTATAAATGGTTGGGGAGGTCTTGACAGTGTTGGTTTATCGAAAATTAAAGCTGGCGATAAGATAACAGTTAAGATTAAGGTAACCGGTACAAATAATAATTCAGAGGCACCAGAGGAAACAAAGGAGCCAGAAGAAACAAAAGAACCAACAGAAGATATAGACAAAGGAAATATGGATAAGTTTACAATTAAACTTACATATGGAGCAAGTAGTGACTGGGCAAGCTATTCATTGGATATAACAGAAGATGGAGAATATACGTTGTCGCATACTGCAACTTGTGATGTTGATTTTATAAATTCATTAACATTAAATACAAACTTATATGGTGGAAGCTTAAATTCTTATTTTAAAATAACACCAGAGTCAGTAACTATAAATGATACGGAGTATATGATTAACTCTGAAGTAGCAGTATGGAATAATTCTGGAGATGCAGTGGTAAATCCATATACATATACGCTTATAAACAGTTGGGGAAATTTAAATAGCGTTAATTTACCTAAAATAAAAAAAGGAGATAATTTAACAGTTAAATTTAGGGTTAAAGGTACAAATTCATATAAGTCATTTGTAAACATACCAACAGTTATAGCTACTATTAAACCAAGTTCAAGTCCAACAGTGGCACCAACAACAGAGCCAACAGTGGCACCGACAACAGAGCCAACAGTGGCACCGACAACAGAACCAACAGCAGCACCAACTGAAGAGCCTACAGTAGAACCAACAACAGAGCCAACAGTAGTACCAACTCAGAAACCAACGGTAGCACCGACAAAGAAACCAACGGTAGCACCGACAAAGAAACCTAGTCTGAAAAATACAACAATTACTGTTAAGAATGGAAAGAAGAAGGTTTCATCAGTAACAGTTAAGGTTGGTAAGTCAGCTAAGATTTCAGTATCAACAAATTCAAATGCAAAACTTTCGATTAGTGGAATTTCAAAGAAAGAATTAAAGGTTGCAAAAATTGTATTAAAAGATAATAAAATAATAGTTAAGGGTCTTAAAAAAGGAAAAGTGAAGTTTAAACTCGTAAGTAAAAAGACTTCAACTTATAAGAAAGCTTCTAAAACAATTACTGTAAATATAAAATAGTGATTTAAATAAGATTTAAATTCAATTAGATGTAACTTGTACATAGTCAGCATACTTTATTATTGAAGAGTATGCTGACTGTTTTTTGTTATATAATTGAAATAAGGCTATAGCTTCTGTATAATATAATGTATAAAAAGCGTTTTAAAAGTTAAATGTAATAAGAAAAATTGAAAATGAGTTGAAGGGGGCAGATTATTAGAGAATAAGATATGTGTTATGATGTTGATTTCTACAGGCAGTATGGAAGTGAGGTGGCTATAAATGGGTATATATTTTAATCCAAGTAATGCAAGTTTTAAGAAAGACAGAAATTATAAGATTTATGTAGACAAAACAGAGTTATTAGCTTATTTAAATGAAATAATTGATACACCGAAAAATTGTCTGGCGGTAAGTCATGCGAGACGTTTTGGCAAATCACATGCCGCCGGTATGATTGATGCATACTATAGCCTCGGATGTGATTCGGGAGAACTTTTTGACGATACAAAGATAGCCGGAGATGCAGACTACAGGAAATATATGAATAAATATAATGTTATTCATTTGGATATAGCGTCGTTTTGGGATTACTATAAGGAAAATATTGTTGAGAAAATTATCGAGTATATAAATAAAGACTTTAAAAATGTATTTGGAAATGAACTGGATTATGAAAAGAGATTTAGCTATAATTTAATGCTTATATATCAAAAAACAAATACGCCATTTGTAATTATTATCGATGAGTGGGATTGTGTTATCAGAAACAGCGACGATAAAGAGCTTGTACACAAGTATTTGCAGTTTCTTCATTCGTTATTTAAATCAGAGGAGTCAAAATCATTTTTGGCATTGGCATATATCACCGGAATTCTGCCAATTAAGAAGATTAGGGATGAATCGGCATTGAACAATTTTAGTGAATATACAATGCTGGATTCTTATCCGATTACGCAGTATTACGGTTTTACTGAAGATGAAGTTAAAGTGTTATGCGAAAGATTTGATATGGATTTTGAAACGATAAGAGCATGGTATAACGGCTATCTGATTGATGGAATCCATATGTATAATCCGAATTCTGTGTCTATGGCATTAAATAGGCATAAATTTGATTCATACTGGAGAAATACATCATCGTTTGAATCAATAAATACATTTATAACGCTTAATTATGAAGGTCTGAAAGATGATATTATGAGTATGCTGTCAGGTAAAAAAGTGAGGGTAAATCCGAATACATTCAGGAATGATTTATCAATCATAACATCAAAGGATGATGCATTGACGGCACTTATACATTTGGGGTATCTGGGGTATGATGCAGACAGAAAGAGTGCATATGTGCCAAACTACGAAGTTGCAACAGCATTTGAACTAGCATTACAGACAGGTGAGTGGAAAGATATAGCGAAAGCAATATCAACTTGTGATGATCTGTTATTTGAAACAATAGATGGGAATGCAGAAAGAGTTGCAGAATTGATAGAACTCGCCCATGACACATATACATCTGTCCTTAAATATAATGATGAAAATTCCTTGAGCTGTGTTCTTACAATGGCATATTTTACGGCACCCGGTTATTATAATATAATTCGTGAGATGCCTGCCGGAAAAGGATTTGCAGATTTTGTATTTATTCCGAGAGCAAATGCAGGGTTCAGACCAGCAATGGTTGTAGAATTAAAATATAATAAATCGGCAGATACGGCTATTAAGCAGATAAAAGAAAAAAGGTATCACGGAGCACTGTCAGGGTATAGTGACAAGATACTTTTAGTAGGAATTAGTTATGATGCAGATGGAAAGGATAAAAAACATCATACATGCGTTATAGAAGAAGTGATGATATAAATGGAAAAATATTTCCAAATTTGGTGTTGACAAATAGATATTACTTAGAGTAAAATATAACACATGAGGGGGGAATTTTTTAAAAAGCAAAGTCTCCCTTTTTTGGATATTAAAGATATGTCTCCAAAATATACATAACATATCAAAAATCGAAAGGAACCGATTTGGGATTTTTCCGAAATTCGGTTCTTCTTTCGTGTATTGGATCTTTTTTGGTATCAATCTTCATGTCAAAGCAGCCATAGAATATCATGATTTTATCGTGTTTTCTGTGGCTATTTTTAACATACTTACAAAAATACAGTTGATAAAAAATTTAATAGATGTTATTATATATAAAATCGTGTACGCACACGAAATGTTGTTTAAAAAGAGGTGATATTTATTTCATGTACTATTAAAGAACTTGCAAAAGCATGTGGTGTTTCGGAGGGGACAGTTGACAGAGCTGTTAATAACAGGAGTGGTATAAAGGAAAGTACTAAAAAGCGTATTCTTGAAATGGCAGAACAGATGGATTACAGACCGAATCATCTGGCAAAAAGCCTTGCAACGGGAATTACCAAAACGCTTGGAATAGTGTCAGTAGATTTAAGTAATAACTTTTTTGCACTTCTTGTAGAGAGTATTGAGCAGACAGCGAGAGAACATGGATATTTTGTGAATCTTGCTTTATCTCATAATGACCCGGAAAAAGAGATGGAAGCCATAAGGTATATGGCAGAGCGCAGAGTTGATGGGATTATTTTGTTTCCGTTGGGAAAAGGAGCGCAGTTCAGTTCTTTTTTAAAGAAACTAAATATCCCGATAGTTACTATCTACAACAGAATTGAGTGTGATTTTGTGCATGTGGATGTTGACTGCCGTCTGATTATGAGAAATGTTGTTTCTTATCTTGCTGGAAAAGGTTACAATGAAATGATATATATTGACCCTCATTTTCAGAATATGAAATCGAGGGGAATCAATGTCTTTTCTATAGAACAGCGCCGTATAGGTTATCTTGAGGGAATAGACCATGAAAAGCTTGGAGAGAGTAATATTCTTGAAGATATGGACGAGAAGCAGCTTGTAGATATAGCTAAAAGAAAAGACGGCAAGAGAAAAGTTTTTATATGCAGAAACGATACCCCGGCAGTAAGGCTTATGACAATATTTAGAAAAAATAATATCAAAGTTCCGGAGGATGTAGGTATTATAGGTTTTGATAATATTGCCATACTTGATAATATGTCACCGAGGCTTACATCGGTTGACTGTAATATAAAAACGACCGGGCGTAAAGCTACGACGAATCTTATAAGAATGATAAACGGTGAAAAAGATATAAGAGACTGCGTTGTTGATTATAATATTGTTGAGGGCGAGACACTTTAAAAATAAAGAGGATAGGTAAATAAATAGATTATTATATGACACAAATTATAAAATGTGTCAAAGAATATTTATTCTTAAAAAATATATATTTATTTACCTACCCTCTTAAAACGAGATAAAATCGTGTACGCACACGATAAGACTCTCAGACAAAAATAAAACTAAAAAGAAAGGTAAGAACAGAAATGGATGCGATAAAATTTGGTTTTAAATATTGGAAAAAGTATATTGTGGCGGCGGTTATTTTACAGATAGTAAGTTTTCTGGCAATTATTGCTGACCTGCTTATTCCGTTTGTATCGGAACTTTTTGTTGATTTTGTAATTATGGATAATGACAGTGAGGCGAGCGGTGTTTTTGCATTTCTGATAGATGGTGATTATGGTAAGAGACACAGTTTTGAATTGTTTTTCAACATTGCGTTTGTCTTTTTGGCATTGCTTGTTTTTCGTCTTATATTCATATATATAAAAAATACCATGCTTGAAAAATATGCATTGAAATTTGAGACTGATTTAAGGGTTGTAACTTTTGACAAGCTTATGCAGTTAGACAGCCAGACGGTGTCAGAATATAACACGGGAGAACTTCTTACAACACTTCATACTGATACCATAATGATGAAAGATTTGTTTGGAAGAATAATACCGGGAATGTTTGACAGTATGTTTGTATTAGGGGTGTGTACCATGCTTCTTACATCAATAAATGTAACACTTCTGATAATTCCTGTACTTCTTGCACCTTTTTTTGTAGTTGCTCTTTTGAAGTTCAGAAAGAAAGCGCAGAAGAATTACAGGGATATAAGAAGCAGCAATAGTAATATGAATCTTACGGTTCAGGAAAATATTGAAGCTGTCAGACTTGTGAGGTCGTTTACAAATGAGGGGCGTGAAAAGGAAAAGTTTGATAAATCAAACATGAATATGAAAAATTCATATATAAATCAGGTTAAACTTTCAGCGGGTTTTGAAGTTATATTCAGTTCGATAAAGCAGGCTGCCTATATAGGCACTATAGCTTTATGTGCCATTCTTGTTATAAAAGGTCAGATGCTGGTTGGATTTCTGGTAGCAGCATCCGGTTATGTTATGAAGATTATGGATCATGTGTCACAGATAAACAATATGCTTTTCCAGATGCAGCAGCAGATTGTTGCGGGGGACAAGATAAGAAGTTTTATGGTATGTGAAACAAAAATAAAGGATGGCACATATTCTGCGAAAAATATTGATAAGCCGGATATAGAATTTAAAAATGTAACTTTAGAACTTGGCGGTAAAAAAGTTCTTGATGATGTAACGCTGTCTGTGCCGTATGGAAAGAAGGTTGGTGTTGTAGGAGCAACAGGAAGCGGAAAGAGCATTTTTCTTAAATCGATGGTAAGAATAAATGATGTGAGTTCGGGACAGATAACGATGGATGGAAAAAATATAAAAGAGTACAAAACTGATGAACTGAGAGAAAAATTTTCTTATGTTTTTCAGGATGCATTTTTATTTTCAAATACAATAGACAGCAATATTGCATTTTCAAATCCCGATGTTGATGAAAAGGCGGTTAGGGAATGTGCTAAGAGGGCAATGGCAGGCAATTTTATAAATGAACTTTCAGACGGCTATCAAACCATAGTGGGTGAAAAGGGATTTGGACTTTCAGGAGGTCAAAAGCAGAGAGTATCTATCGCAAGAGCAATGTTAAAGGATGCACCGGTATTTGTATTTGATGACTCAACAAGTGCACTGGATGCGGAAACAGAAAAGAAACTTCTTGAAAATCTGAGAAAATATTATAAGGAAAAAACTATTTTTATTGCTGCACACAAAATGTCATCTGTTATTGATTGTGACGAGATAATTTATTTAAGTAAAGGAAAGATTGTTGAGAGAGGGACATTTGATGAACTTATGAAACTTGACGGACATTTTGCAGGTGTGTATAAGACACAGATGGCAAAGCAGACTGTAGCTTAAAAAATGAGTAGAAATGAGGATTATTATGGCTAAAAGGAATACATATTTTGAGGATGAAGTTGTTCATAAAAAAATTGACATAAAACAATTTGGACGTATTTTAAAATACATTATGCCGTATAAACATATATTTATAATAGTAAGTGTACTTATGCTTGTATCAGCTTGTACGGCTTTATTACCGCCAATGCTTTTGAGATATATAATAAATGATGTGGTTATCGAGAAAGATATGGCAAAGCTTTTTTATGTTGTCTGTGGTCTTATTTTTCTTGCGGCAACTGATATTGGACTTACTTATGCACAGCAGAGAATGATGGGACAGATGGGACACAGCGTAATTGCTGACATGAGAAGAGATATTTTCTATAAACTGCAGGAGCTTCCGTTTGAATATTTTGACAACAGACCCGACGGTAAAATAGTTGTGCGTGTGACAGATTATATAAATGATCTTGCTAACTTTTTTACAAATTATGTTGTAATGTTTTTAGTTTATCTTGTAAAAATAGTTATAGTTACGATATTTATGCTTTCGCTCAGTCCGGAGCTTACATTGATTGTAGCGTGTACCACAATTCCGATGATGACGTTGGTTTTGCTGCTGAGATATAAAATAAGAAGGAGATTTGCATGGCACAGAGCAAAACTTTCAAATCGTTCTGCATTTCTTATTGAAACCATAATGGGAGAAAAAATTGTAAAGAACTATAACAGGGTAAAGAAAAATAAAGAGATATATGAAGATTTACATAACCAGAGTGTTAATGTATGGTGGGGAATTGTTAAATTAAATAATTTAAATACGCCGATTGTTGAGATATTTTGGAATATTGGTACTCTTTGTCTTTACGGAGTGGCACTTTACCTTATATTAAATGGAAGCAGTCACGTTGATGCGGGAACAGTAGTCGCATTCATAAGTTATATGGGACTTTTTAGCGGACCACTGACCCAGATAGCTATAATAATACAGCAATTGGCACAGGTAAGTTCAAATCTTGAGCAGGTATTTGACACAATAGACTACGAAGTAGACATAAAAGATGAAGAAGGGGACGTTTCTCTGAAAAATGTAAGGGGGCAGGTAGATTTTGACAATGTTACATTTTCATATGAGGATGATATAAATATTCTTGAAAATGTTAATCTTCATGTAAAACCGGGAGAGACAATTGCACTTGTAGGACCTACAGGGGCAGGAAAAACAACAATCATAAATCTGATTACGAGATTTTATGATGTGACAGGTGGTTCGGTTAAAATAGACGGAAATGATGTGAGAAAGGTAACACTGGAGTCGCTTAGAGAAGAAGTAGGAGTTTTGATGCAGGACCCGTTTATATTTAAGGGAAGTGTTATGGAAAACATAAGATATGGAAGGCTTGATGCAACAGACGGGGAATGCATAAATGCGGCAAAATATATTTATGCCGATGAATTTATAGAAAGACTTCCTAATGGATATGACGAGGAACTGGAAGAAAGAGGCGAAGGGCTTTCAGCAGGTGAAAAACAGCTTATCAGTTTTGCCAGAATAATTCTTAAAAATCCGTCAGTCATAATACTTGATGAGGCAACAAGTTCGATAGACACGGAAACAGAGAATATGATACAGAAAGCACTTGACGTAATATTATCGGAAAAAACTGCATTTATCGTCGCACACAGACTGTCAACAATAAGGAATGCAGACAGAATTCTTTACATAGCAGACAAAGGAATTGCGGAAGAAGGAAACCATGAGGAACTGATGGAAAAGAAGGGGCTTTACTACCGATTGAATGTGCGCTGATATAATTACAATTGAAATAAATTTAACTATGTGTTATATTAAACTCTGTTTGAAAATATTTTTAAAGAGGGTGCGAATACATGGGTTCTTTTGGTTTTAAGAGAAGACACGGTCTTAGTTTTTATGGAATGGGACATGCTTCAAATACGGGAAATAAAAGCAGCGGTGGTTTTTTTGACTTTTTAGTTTTGCATAAGAGTGAAATTCTTATGTTTCTGCCATTTTTTGTGATGGATTTAAGTCTTAGGATTATGGGACATAAAATAGAGTTTTACCCGGCATATTATCTTCAGCCGAATTTGTTTACTATAATATGGGTGGCACTTTTTATTGCGGTTACAAAATATCTAAAAGGTATTTTTGGAAAAATTTTTTACTGGCTTATATTTATCATAAGTTTTATTATGTTTTTGACAAACGCGATATATTATCCGCTTACTTCGTTTTATTTTAATTTTTCACTTTTGGAACTTGCAAGTGAGGGAAGTTCTTATATAGGTGATACGATAAAGCATACACCGGTGTATGTATATATAATCGCACTGATTGTTGTTGTACTTGCGGTTGCTGCCACGATAAATATGAAAAAGAGTGAGAAGTTTCAGGGCAGAAAGCTTTTAATTTCGTTTATAGTATTCATCTGTCTGCATCTGCTTATTCCTGTTACTATGGGAAGCGGCAACAAAAATCTCAGGTGGAACAGCTTTAAGAAAGCGAGAAATGTATACAATGAGTTCAGTGATTCAAATAAGAGTATGAAAGTTTCAGGTCTTTATGAATATACTGTAAGAAATTTTTACATTACATTTCTAAAACCTAAGGAAAAGATAAGTGACAGTGACAAAAAGTTTTTGAAAAACATATATGAAGCGAAGGATGATAAAAAGCCGAATGATTATACAGGTTTGTTTAAAGGTAAGAATGTAATATTTTTACAGCTTGAGGGTATGGATGAGTGGCTTCTTACAAAGAAGAATACGCCAAATTTATATAAGCTTAAAAATGAGTCTGTTGATTTTACAAATCATTTTTCGATATATACGGGAGGCGGTTCAACCTTTAACTCTGAGTTTGCCGTAAATACAGGTTTTACAACTCCTATATCGTATAATGAAAATGTGTATACATTTAATAAAAATACATTTAATAATACGATAGCAAAGCTGTTTAAAAATCAGGGATATGCTGTAAATGCGTTTCATATGAACAGCAGTGAGTTTTATTCGAGAGGAATAAATTATAGAAGCTGGGGTTACGACAATTATTATGGTCTTAAAGATATACTTGACAGCAAAGATAAAGAAGATTTGAGTTATGAGCTTGACAGAAAGCTTATTGAGAATAAAACTTTCTATAACAAGATGTTTAAGCAAAATGATAAGTTTGTGGATTACATTATCTCATATACACCGCATACGCCATTCACAACCGAAAAAGAGGTTGGAAAGCTTGTTGCAGAGATGAAATATGGAAAAGGGAAAGTTCCAAAGCTTTCGGAGGAACAGGTTGCTGACCTCATGGTAGGAGAAACCGATTATATGGTTGGTCTGCTGATTCAGGCATTAAAGGATAATAATCTTTATGACAATACTGTTATAGTGGCATATGCAGACCACTATCTTTATACAATAAACGACAAGTCGGTTCTTGATAAGTACAAGGAGACAGACAACAATCTTATAAACCGTACACCGTTTTTTATATGGAGCAGTGATGTAAAATCTCAGAAGATTGATAAGGCAAATATGCAGATGAATATTCTGCCGACGGTGTTAAATCTTTTTGGAATTGATTACAACAGTAATTATTATATAGGAAAGGATATTCTTTCTGATGATTACGAACCGCTGGCATTTTTCTCGGATTCAAGCTGGTATGACGGAAATGCATATGTATCTGACGCAAAGGTGACAAACGGTGCGAAGATATCTGAGGATGAAGTAGAAAAGAAAAGTAAAACAGTTGAAGAAC
The DNA here is from genome assembly GCF_056818865.1 of Butyribacter sp. NCBI lineage: Bacteria > Bacillati > Bacillota > Clostridia > Lachnospirales > Lachnospiraceae > Butyribacter > Butyribacter sp. The sequence continues at coordinate 45,706 of NZ_DBLYGC010000015.1, read as the reverse complement.
TTATAAAGAAAAATGACCTTACATTAAAGTATGACTTTTTGAAAGATTATAAATAGAGAGACAGCGGTACAGTAACAGCAGGGAGTGGAGAAAAGAAAATAATGAATATTATAAGCAACATAGCGCATTTTTTAGGGAATATTTATACACCGAGCCTGTTTTTATTTACAGCAATAGGTATGTTTATGAAGATACTGAGTATACATGATGTTCCGTATATGATAATCGGGCTTTTTTGTACAAGAAAGTTTAAGCCGGCAAAGCACAATCACAAATATGCGGTGCTTATTCCGGCAAGAAACGAAGAACCGGTTATAGGAAATCTTATTAACAGCATAAAGAAACAGGATTATCCACAGGAGCTTATAACAATTTTCGTTGTTGCGGATAACTGTACTGACAATACGGCAAAGATTGCAAGGAAACTTGGAGCAATCTGTTATGAACACAATAATCCTGATGAGAGAACAAAAGGTTTCGGTCTTAAATACCTTTTTGAGCAGATTGAAAAAGATTATGGAATACAATCTTTTGAGGGATATTTTATTTTTGATTCGGACAATCTTTTAAAGAAAGACTATATTTCAAGAATGAATGATTCTTTCGATGCAGGTGAGAAGATAATCACATCGTACAGAAGTACAAAGAATCTGACGGAGGGATGGATTGCTTCGCTTTATGCGATTCATTGGCTGCGCTCAATAAGACAGCGTCACAGAACAAGATCATTTCTGCATCTTGCGACGAATATTCAGGGAACGGGATTTCTGTTTGCAAATGAGATAGTAAAAGATGGGTGGAAGTATACATCTCTTACTGAGGACAGGTCACTTACCGCTGACTGCGTGGTAAACGGATATGAGATTTCATACAACAATGATGCGATTTTTTATGATGAGCAGCCGACAAGTTTAAGAGTTGCATTGCGCCAGCGTTTAAGATGGGCAAAAGGACATCTTCAGGCTTTCGGCGAGAGCGGATGGGGACTTTTCAAAAATATATTTATAGACAAAAACACTAAATGGGAAAAAGACGATACATGGTACAGATTTTTATGGCGTACTATAAGACACAGATTTATGTCGTTTGATACATTTGCCCAGCTTTTGCCAAAACAGATAGTTACGGCATTTAAGTGGATAGTCTGGAATTTGTTTTTGTTCCCGTTTACGATATACAATGCAGGCGGACAGATGTATATATTTAGAAATGGAACATGGCTTTCAAAACTTGTAAGACATTTTACGGGAAATGTTGTTGTGAATCTTGAACCGGGCTGGAAGTCATATGCTATATGTGTCCTGCTTGTAATCTGGATAAGATTTTTCTATAGAATTGGAATGTATCTTGCCAGCATATGGATGGCAATTTATATATTTATAATAGAAAGAAAACGTATACAAAAAGTAAGTTTTGGCAAAAAAATTTTGTATTGTCTTACATGGCCGCTATACGACGTAATAGAACGCTATGTAAAATACATAGCGCTCTTTAAGAAAGTAGAGTGGAAACCTATTCCACATGAGAGTAAAATCACGATAGATGATATCGGACAGTAATTTTAAATTGTTCCGGTAACAGTGAGTGTTGTTATTCCAGGAGTAACACTCCATGCACCTGTTGCAGGGTCCTGAGTATATGAGGCAGCTGGGACTGTTATCTTACCGGTAACAGTTTCAAAGCTGCCTGTTGTTGTATCATAGGTGTAATTGCCTGTTTCTGTCCAAGGAGCAGAGTTGTAAGTTACACTTATATTTGTCAATGCAGGAGTGAATACATCGGATATGCTCAGTGAATCTTCGGCAGTGGCAGCAGTATTACCGAAGTTCTGGATAATAAACGTGTAAGTTATCTGTCCGTTTTCGGTAATAGTTGTCGGAGAAAGAGTTTTGTTGATGCTGAGTGAAGCCGCATCATCGGTTGTTATTGTCTCAGCGGCAGTTATTGGACCGGTGATGGCATTGCCTGTAACAGTTGCCGTGTTTGTGACAGTTGAACCGGTTGTAAGAGGAGCAGATTCGTTGATTTTTGCCTGATATACAAGTACGGTGTTTCCGTTTGCAGGTATTGAGATGTCAGTAAAAGTGAGCTCAGGTAAAACTGTTGCGGCAGGTGCAGCCTGAAGTACACCATTTGTATAATATTTAACTGAACCTTCGACATAATCAAGGGGAATGAGTGTAAGAGTGTTGAACGTGTAAGCACCAAGATTATCTGTTATTGTAAGACCTGAGACAGGGGTATTACTTGAATTTAACAGGCTTATAACATAAGTTATGGTGCTGTCAGAGTTGTAAGTTGGTATTACAGCTTTTTTTGTTGCAGTCACAGCCTCGATTATTTCGCCTGTAGTGATGTTGGAAACGGTTGACTTTCCGTTGTGGGAAAGTGTTGCCTGGTTAAAAAAGAGTGCCATATATTTTTCCTCCTGTAAGATATAGCAAGAGTTTCAAACCATAAGATATAAATTATTAAACTGATAAATTTATATTCTTTGGGATTTTTTCTCTTTAATATGAATATATGCATATAATAATGGCAGGTTACTGCGATATTTATAAGCTATTGTCAAAATTGAAGATGTAAATAGTATCATTTAATAAAAAAAGTTTATAAAAAACAAAATTAGTATAGTTTTATCTAAAGAAAAGTGGTAATATATGTTTATTAAATTATGGGGAGTTGGTAAATATGTATGACAGGCTGACTAGGAAAGATGTCGAAAAAATGCAGAAGGAGGTAGATGAGAGAAAGCTTGTTGTAAGAAAACAGGCTTTGGAAGATGTAAAAGAGGCGAGGGCACAAGGAGATTTAAGCGAAAACTTTGAGTACAAGGCGGCAAAACAATTTAAAAACAGAAATGAGAGCCGTATAAGATATCTTGAAAAAATGATAAAAACAGCGACGATAATAGAAGATGATTCTGATGAGTCACAGATTGGGTTGAATGATTCGGTAACTATCTATATCGAAGAGGATGACATGGAAGAATGCTTCAAAATAGTCACGACTATAAGGTCTGACGCAATAAACAATATGGTAAGTATTGAGTCTCCTATAGGTGAGGCACTGCTTAAACATAAAGTCGGTGACAGAGTTTATATTAAGATTAACGATAGTGACGGATATTATGCTGTGATAAGAAAGATAGAGAAAAGTGATGACGAATCAGAAAAAATAAGCAGCTATTAAGTTTCTGGTCGAAAGAGTGTATAAACAGTATAACACTGTTGGAGATTACATACGAAATTGATTTTTAGTGGGTAAAATGAAAGTGAGGTACATCAATGAAATTTAAAACCAGAAGTGTGAGAACATATCTTGTAATTCCGGTACTTATACTTGGAATTTTTAGTGTTATTGCACTTGTAATGTTAGGATTGTCATTAAGAAATGTGAATGGAATAAGCAAAAATATTGCACAGATACAGATAAGAAATATAATCTGTCTGGATAAGATAAACGCAAATACAACTGAGATGCAAAAAGACGTTATGTCGTATTGTCTAAAGACACAGGACAGTGAAAAAGAGACTATATTAAAAGATATAGAAGAAATTAAAAGCGATAATGCATCATATCTTAAAAAATTAAAAACAACGCTTCAGACTGATAAGTTAAAAAAGCAGCTTGAGACACTTACAAGTGACTATAGTGAGTATGAGAAGAAGCTTGATGAAATTATGGAAATGGCAGCTACAGACTCTATAGGTGCACTTGAAGAAACAAATACCAATCTCAGTAAATATGCTGATAAATTGGCAGATGATGCAGACAGCATAATTACAGATAATGATAAAATTACAAATTCAAAGGTTAAGGAACTTTCAAGCAAAAGTTCACAGGCAAATACGGTATCAAATGTTGTATTTGTAATAGTTGCAATACTTGTGGTTTTGGTTATCTTATGTATAGAATTTGTAGTCATAAAGCCTCTTAAAAAGATTGACGGAGAGCTTGATGTTATTATAGATGAGATAAATAATGACAAAGGTGACCTTTCAAAGAGAATAAGTCTCAACAGAAAAGATGAAATTGGAATGGTTTCAGCCAATCTCAATGTATTTATAGAAAAACTTCAGTCAATTATGGCAAAGATTACAACAAATTCAAAACAGCTTGATGAGACAGTCGGAAATGTTGTCGGAAAGGTTTCTACTGCAAATTCAAGTGCGTGTGATATTTCAGCAGTTATGGAAGAGTTGTCTGCTACTATGGAGGAAGTTGCCGCAACAGTTAAGAACATTGATGAAAGTACAGGTGTGGCAAACGGAAAAGTAGACAGAATGGCTGAAGAGACAAATAATATTCTTGAGTATTCAAATGAGATGAACGAGAGAGCAACAAAACTTCAGGAAACTGCAAAAACAAACAAAGATGAAACTACACAGATGGTTGGCACGATTATAGCAGAACTTAAAAATGCCATGAAAGAGAGTAAGCAGGTTGAGAAGATTTCACAGCTTACAACAGATATTTTAAGTATATCAAGCCAGACAAACCTTCTTGCGTTAAATGCATCTATAGAAGCTGCGAGAGCAGGAGAAGCCGGAAAAGGTTTTGCTGTTGTTGCTGACGAGATAAGAGAACTTGCTGAGTCGAGCAGAAAGACCGCAAACAACATTCAGGAAATAAACGAACTTGTTATTTCTGCTGTTGATGGTCTTATAAAGTCCTCAAATAAAATAGTAGATTATGTGGATGAGACTATACTTCCTGATTATGATAATTTTGTTTCAAGTGGTGAGCATTATAATAATGATTCACTCCACATCAAAGAAATTATGGGAGAGTTCACATCATTGGCAGATGACCTGCAGAGCACAATAAGTTCAATGTCAGAAGCAATAAAAGGAATTACGAAGGCTGTTGAAGAGAGTGCAGATGGTGTTACAAGTGCAGCTATGAGTGTTGATTCTTTGGTTGCCGACATGAATGATGTAAACAAAGAGATGGAAGCAAATCAGGATGTTTCGGATAAACTTAGAAAAGAAACTGAATGTTTTATAGAGGTCTGACATAAGTAATAGTAAACGGTATTTTAAGTAAAGATAAAAATACGAAAAAAGATAAAAAAACAGAAACATCGCAAAAAGGTGTTTCTGTTTTTTTATCACTGCTTATAGAAATGAGCGAGCATTATAAGGTATGGCATAACTGTTTAAAAGTTATAATAAGCACTCCAAAAGCTTTTCATTGACAGGGAGATAGATTTCAGGAATCTTATGATGTGCATCACCGTATGTATGCTTTGCAAAGCAGTTGCATACAGCATCATGTGTCTGCTGAGTATATTTGAATGAAAATACTTTAGCAATGCGGTTGAAGAATACAGGTGAGATAGAGCAGCCCCAGTCTTTTGTATCGTTGGCATTTATAAGATTTGGAGTTATGATAAGCTCTTTCTTTGTAACTGTATTGTAAGCTGTGAGTATAATGTAGTCATTTGATTCGTCTACGGCAAATTTAAGCTCACAAAGCTGTGACACATCCTCTCTGAATCCGAGTGTGGCAAGTACGGAATTGTCAACATGTGCAAATGGATCAAACACATCGGTGATAATCCTGTCACTGTCACTTGAAATAAGTTTAATAAGTTTATCTATGCTTGTCTGACTTAAAACATCACTGTTTAAAGAATTTTTCTGTTCTGAGAGGAAACCTATGAGGGAATCAATCTCTTTCTGGTTTAAAAGTGAAAAACTTGAATTTTGTGTATCGCTCATAAAATAATACCTCCATTGTTTCATAATTGATTTGTTTTTGCTGTTTTTATTGTAAGATAATTTCATTATATAGTTTATTGCGTCAGGTTTCAAGAGAGGAAAGAAAAAAAGCTGTACTTGTCGATATTATTTTATTTTCAGGAGATTAAGGCTCTATTTATGTTGCAATTTACTAAAAAATTAAATATAATAAAAATGTTTATGATTTTATGCAGATAATAAAGGAGACTACAAAAAAATATGTGTGGAATAGTTGGATTTATAGGTAAACACCAGGCTGCTCCGATACTTTTGGACAGTTTGTCAAAGCTTGAATATAGAGGATATGATTCAGCAGGTCTTGCAGTAAGAGACGGCGAATCGGATATAGAAGTTGTAAAGGCAAAAGGAAGACTTAAAGTCTTAGCCGAAAAAACAAATGACGGTATGGCTATGGCAGGAACATGTGGTATAGGTCACACGAGATGGGCTACACACGGAGAACCATCGGAGACAAATGCACATCCTCACAAGAGTGATGATGGAAATGTAGTAGCCGTACATAATGGTATTATTGAAAATTATCAGGAACTCAAGGATAAGCTTACTAAGAAGGGGTATGAGTTCTATTCAGCTACAGATACAGAGGTAGCAGTAAAACTTATAGATTATTATTATAAAAAGTATGAGGGAACACCTGTCGATGCGATAAATCATGCTATGATAAGAATTCGTGGATCATATGCGCTTGCTGTTATGTTCAGGGAATATCCAAATGAAATTTATGTTGCAAGAAAAGACAGTCCTATGATACTTGCAACTGCAAACGGAGAGTCGTATATTGCCTCAGATGTTCCTGCTATACTTAAATATGCAAGAAATGTATATTATATAGGAAACCTTGAAATAGGAAGAGTAAAAGCCGGAGAGATTACTTTCTACAATCTTGACGGAGATGAGATAGAAAAAGAGTCAAAAGAGATTAAATGGGATGCGCAGTCAGCTGAAAAAGCAGGCTTTGAGCATTTTATGATGAAAGAAATACATGAACAGCCAAAAGCTGTCAAAGATACGTTTAACTCAGTTGTCAAAGACGGTGTGATTGACCTTTCAAATGTAGGTCTTACAAAGGAAGATATTGAAGCGATAAGCCGGATTCATATAGTTGCCTGTGGTTCGGCATGGCATGTTGGCATGGTTGCACAGTATGTCATTGAAGATATGGCAAGGATTCCGGTGAGGGTTGAACTTGCATCAGAGTTCAGATACAGAAAACCTATATTGGATAAAGATGATCTTGTTATAATTATAAGCCAGTCGGGTGAAACGGCTGACAGTCTCGCTGCACTCAGGGAAGCAAAGAGCATGGGAATAAAGACACTTGGAATTGTAAATGTGGTTGGTTCTTCTATTGCAAGAGAGGCGGATAATGTTTTCTATACACTTGCGGGACCTGAGATTTCAGTGGCTACGACCAAGGCGTACAGCACTCAGCTTATAGCTTCATATATACTTGCAATTGAGTTTGCGATGGTGCGTGGAAAAATTACTAAAGATCAGTATGACGGGTATATTGATGAGCTTTCAAAACTTCCTGATAAGATACAAAAGATTATTGACGATAAGGAGAGATTACAGTGGTTTGCTTCTAAGCAGGCAAATGCAAAAGATATATTCTTTGTCGGACGTGGCATAGATTATGCTATTTCACTTGAAGGAAGTCTCAAACTCAAGGAGATAAGTTATATACATTCAGAGGCATATGCCGCAGGTGAGCTTAAACATGGAACTATAAGTCTTATTGAAGACGGTACTCTTGTTATCGGCATCCTTACACAGAATGCACTTTATGAAAAAACAATAAGCAATATGGTTGAGTGTAAGAGCAGAGGTGCTTATCTTATGGGACTTACAACCTATGGAAATTATAATATAGAAGATACTGTTGAGTTTGCAACATATATTCCAAAGTCAGACGAACATTTTTCGGCAAGTCTTGCAGTTATTCCGCTTCAGCTTCTTGCTTATTATGTATCGGTTGCTAAGGGTCTTGATGTTGATAAGCCGAGAAATCTGGCAAAGAGTGTTACGGTAGAGTAAAGTTGAGGTTTGATACTTATGGTAGAAAAAATCTGGAATTTATTCCTTAAATATAAGGAGGCAGTATTATACCTTGTATTTGGAGGATTTACAACTCTTATAAATATTGTTGCTTACGCTTTATGTAAGCATGTCATAGGAATTGATACCATTCCTGCAAATGCTATCGCCTGGATACTTAGTGTAGCATTTGCGTATGTTACAAATAAAATATTTGTTTTTGAGAGCAAAACTTCCGGAATGGGGGCTCTCATAAAAGAATGTCTTTCATTTGTATGGTGTCGTCTTGCCACAGGTCTTATGGACATGGCGATTATGTATGTAACAGTTGATGTTCTTCATTGGTCAGATATGGTTATGAAGATTTTATCAAATATTCTTGTTATTGTATTGAATTTTGTGTTCAGCAAATTATTTATATTTGCAAAGAAAACAGAGAAAGCGTGAGGGGAAAGGATAAAAATGAAGTACGATTATTTGATAGTAGGCGCAGGTCTTTTTGGGGCGGTTTTTGCTCATGAGGCAGCAGCGAAAGGAAAAAAATGCCTTGTGATAGACAAGAGAAATCACATTGCGGGAAATATTTATACTGAAAAAATAGAAGATATAGATGTACATAAGTATGGTGCACATATTTTTCATACATCAGACAAAAAGATATGGGATTATGTAAACAGGTTTGCAGAGTTTAATAATTACATAAACTCGCCTGTAGCAATTTACAATGATGAACTTTATAATCTTCCGTTTAATATGAATACATTCAGCAAGATGTGGGGAATAAAAACGCCTGCAGAGGCTAAAGCTGTTATTGAAAAGCAGATTGCAGAACTTAACATTGGCGAGCCGTCAAATCTCGAGGAACAGGCACTTAAGCTTGCAGGAAGAGATGTTTATGAAAAACTTGTAAAAGGCTACACACAGAAACAGTGGGGAAGAGAATGCAAAGATCTGCCTGCATTTATCATAAAGAGACTTCCGCTTAGATTTACCTACGATAATAACTATTTCAATGACAGATACCAGGGAATACCGATAGACGGATATACAAAGATGGTTGAGAATATGCTTGAAGGCATAGAAGTCAGATTATCGACAGATTACTTTGATATAAAGGATGAGATAGATGCCGATAAGGTTGTTTATACAGGCATGATTGACAAATTCTTTGATTATAAACTAGGTGTTTTGGAATACCGCTCAGTTCGTTTTGAGACTGAGAAAGTTGACACTGACAATTATCAGGGAAATGCGGTAGTCAATTATACATCGGCTGATGTACCTTATACAAGAATTATAGAGCATAAACATTTTAATTTTGGCAAACAGCCTGTTTCCATTATAAGCAGGGAGTATTCTTCTGAGTGGAAGAAAGGTGATGAGCCTTATTATCCTGTTAACAACGAAAAAAATAATAATTTATATCAGGAATACGAAAAACTTGCAAAGGCAGAAAAGAATGTTTTGTTTGGTGGCAGGCTTGGGCAGTATAAATATTATGATATGGATAAAGTTATTTCTGCAGCACTTGATATGTGTTCCGAGGAACTTTAGAATAAGTGTTTTGTAAAATACAGACATAATTTAAGAAAAACGGTTTATTGACCGAAAATTATAAAAGTGGGATAAAATACAATGTAAAATTACTGAAGTTGAAAGAGAGGTTTCTTGATGAAGATTTTGGTTACAGGCGGTGCTGGTTTTATTGCAAGTCACACAAATGTTGAACTTTTAAATGCGGGTTATGAAGTTGTTATTGTAGACAATCTCATAAATTCAAGCAAAAAGTCGATTGACAGAGTTGAGGAGCTTACAGGAAAAAAGATTACTTTCTATGAGGAAGATTTACTTAATGAAAAAGCATTAGATGATATTTTTGACAAAGAAAAGATTGATTCGGTTATACATTTTGCAGCATTAAAGGCAGTAGGAGAATCCTGTGAGATTCCTTTGCGGTATTTTGACAACAACCTTACAGGAACATTAAATCTTCTTAAAGTTATGGAAAAGCATAATGTCAAATCACTGGTGTTCAGTTCTTCAGCTACAGTATACGGGAAACCAAAAACTGTTCCGATAAAAGAGGATTTTCCGTTATCCGTTTCAAACCCTTATGGCAGAACGAAGCTTATTACCGAGGATATGCTCAGGGATATATACAAATCTGACAATGGGTGGAATATTGCGATTTTAAGATATTTTAATCCGATTGGTGCCCATGAGAGCGGACGCATAGGTGAAAACCCGAACGGTATTCCTAACAATCTTCTGCCTTATATTGCGAAGGTTGCGGCAGGACAGCTTGAGTGTGTAAATGTTTTTGGTGATGATTATGATACACCTGACGGTACGGGTGTGCGTGATTATATTCATATATCAGACCTTGCAGATGGTCATATAAAAGCACTTCAAAAACTGTCAGAGCATCCGGGACTTGTGACATATAATTTAGGAACTGGTGTCGGCTACAGTGTACTTGAAATTATAAAAAGTTTTGAAAAAGCATGTGGAAAGAAAATTCCATATAAAATTGCTCCGAGAAGAGCAGGAGATATAGATATGTGTTATGCTGACCCTTTGAAAGCTAAGGAAGAGCTTGGATGGGAAGCAGCGAGGGGCATAGATAAAATGTGTGAAGATGCATGGAGATGGCAGGTTCAGAACCCAAATGGATATGAGGAATAGTAATAGGAGGATTTTAACATTGGGCAAAGAGAATATTAATACAGCAGAGTACCTAAAATCTCTTGAAAATATTATTCAGTTTCAGAGTTATGTGCTGGAACATATACACGATGACTTTTCAGTATTGTTTAATATTATTTCCAAGAGTTTAGGTATTGATGCTATGCTGACGTATTCCTGCACTGAAGCCGGAATGGTAGAAAGTGTTGTATACAATAAGGATGTATCAAATCCGGCAAAGTATAATACATACCTTAATGCAGGTATTGGAAGAATGTTTAACATGAACCACAACATTTATTCATTTCCTGAGGAATTGCCTGATGATATGAGAGAAGAAATTCAAAAAGCATATGAGGATATTGCCGGCAAGGAGATAGTTGTATGTTCGGGAATAGTGGAGAGTGTTCTCTACAGCGTTGTGCTTATTTTGGGAGAACATGATACAGATCTTGGTATAGAGTTCAATGATTGTTCCGATATGTTTTTAAACAGTGTCCATCTTATGATGGAGAGCCGGATAATGACACAGAAAATGCGCTATGACAGTGAGCATGATCTGCTTACCGGCTTATATAACAGAAGATGTTATTTTTCTAAGTGCAAAGAAGAATATAATATGCTCGCATCTGTTGGAATATTTTTTATGGATGTAAATTATTTGAAAAAGACAAATGACATGTATGGTCATGATGCAGGAGATGCATTATTAAAAAAGGCGGCAGAGAGTATAAAAGCTATAGTATGTGAAAATATACATGGTTTTAGGATGGGTGGCGATGAGTTTATTATGGTTGCCTTAAATTGTGCAGAAAGTGATATTCCAAAGATAAAAGCAAGGTGGGAAAAGGAACTTGAAATTGTCAATGAAAAATATGGTATGAGCCCATGCAGCGTAGCTGTCGGAACTGCATTTGCAAGGGGAAGTTTTCAGATTGAGGAACTTTGCAAGATAGCGGATGACAGAATGTATGAGGACAAGAGAAGAAAGCACAATTGCAGATAAAATATTAAAAGAAAAACGACAGTTAAAATTATATTCTGTTGAAAATAAATCAATAAACGGAGGTTATTATGGAATTATATGACGAATTAGTGGCTCGTGGACTTATTGCACAGGTCACGGATGAGGAAGAAATAAAAGAATTGATAAATAACGGTAAAGCTACATTTTATATAGGATTTGACCCTACGGCTGACAGTCTTCATGTAGGTCATTTCATGGCACTCTGCCTTATGAAGAGACTCCAGATGGCAGGAAACAGACCGATAGCTCTTATCGGCGGAGGTACAGCTATGATTGGTGACCCTTCAGGAAGAACAGATATGAGACAGATGATGACTGCTGAAACAATAAATCATAATGTTGAGTGTTTTAAAAAGCAGATGAGCCGTTTCATCGAGTTTGGGGAAGATAAGGCTATGCTTGTCAACAATGCAGATTGGCTCATGGATTTAAATTATATGGAAGTTCTCAGAGATATAGGACCTCACTTTACTGTCAACCGTATGCTTGCAGCCGAGTGTTACAAACAGAGAATGGAAAAAGGTCTTTCATTCCTCGAGTTCAACTATATGATAATGCAGAGCTATGACTTCTACACATTATATCAGAAATATGGATGTAACATGGAATTTGGCGGTGACGACCAGTGGAGCAACATGCTTGGTGGTACTGAGCTTATCAGAAGAAAACTTGGTAAGGATGCATATGCAATGACAATAAACCTTTTGCTCAATTCTGAGGGAAAGAAGATGGGTAAGACACAGTCAGGAGCAGTATGGCTTGACCCTGAAAAAACATCTCCGTTTGAATTTTACCAGTATTGGAGAAATGTAAGTGACGCTGATGTACTTAAATGTCTGCGTATGCTCACATTCCTTCCGTTAGAGCAGATTGACGAGATGGATAAGTGGGAAGGCAGCAAGTTAAACGAAGCTAAAGAAATTCTTGCATATGAACTTACAAAACTTGTGCATGGTGAGGAAGAAGCCGAGATGGCTAAAGAAGGTGCAAGAGCGTTATTCTCAGGCGGAAATACATCACAGATGCCTGTGACAGAACTTAGTGAGTTGGATTTTGGTGAAGATAAAAATATCGGTATTCTTACATTGCTTGTAAAAGCAGGTCTTGCAGCTTCAAACGGTGAGGCGAGAAGAAATGTACAGCAGGGCGGTGTCTCAATTGACGGAGAAAAAGTATCAGACCCTAAGACTGTAATAAACAAAAATGACATTAGCGAAGATGGTATTGTACTCAAACGCGGAAAGAAAAAATTTATGAAAATTGTTGTTAAATAATAAGAGGTTGTGGTCAAAAGTTTTTTTGACTTTTGCATCATAATTAACATGAATAACTTTACGCATCTCGTAACATAATAGTTTTAAGAGATGGGATGATTGTAAAATCGTATCTGTTTCTAAAGCATTAGAAAGCTAAAAAAACTAAAGTTGTGTTAGGAGGAAATTATGCGAAAAAGGATTGTGATGTTTATTACTACATTGGCGTTATCTACCATGATGCTTGCAGGATGCGGAGACAAGAATAAGACAAATAATTCGGTTACATCTTCTGCTACTGAGGAACCGGATGGCGATGCCACAGAAGGACCGGTTGTAAATGAGGATGACAGTGATTATGATGAGAGTGACAGGGTAGATGAGGACGGTGACGGTGTTGTAGGTGACGTTGTTGATGATGCAGCGGATGCGGTTGATGATGTTGTTGATGACACAGCCGACGTTGTTGACGATGCTACAGGAAATCAGGGAACTGACGGACAGGCAAACAATGCAGGACAGTCAGCAGTAGATGACAATGCGGCAACAACAGCGCCTGACGGAAAAAAAACATCCAATAAAAATAACAACAAAAAGAAAAACAAGAGTAACAAAAAAACTAAAAACAAAAAAGCTAATAATAAAAAGACAACTGACAATAAAAGCAGATAGCAGACTTATAAGAAAAAACAGTTATTTATCGAAATGTCAATGATACAGAACGCTGTACCGGTTTGATACACGGTGTTAAAGCTTTGATAAATAAAAAATCGGACATATTGAAAGATGTGTCCGATTTTTCGTATATATAAATTTAAAATATCTGCCGATAAGTGTATTCGACGGTTTAATGGTTTACAGATTTGTCAAATTATAGATAAATACTGTAAAGATGTCTGTTTCTGTTGTTGAAAACAACATCTTTTTCATATTTCATTCCAAGTTTTTCTGCTGTTTTTATGGAACGCATATTGTCGAAATCTATGACAGCGACAATTCTTTTTAACTCAAGCTGTTCTTTGGCATATTTGAGAACTGCTTCACAGCATTCCAAGGCATATCCGTAGCCCCAGTGCTGGCTGTCTAACAGATATGACAGCATTATCTCGTTTGTGCCGTCAATGGTTTCATTTTCAAGACCGCATCTGCCGATAAGTTTTTTGCTTGTCTTTCCAAAAACACCCCAAAGACCAAATCCATAGAAAGAATAGACATTTTGTATGTATGCTTTCTGTTTTTCCATTTCAAGTTCAAGATAATCATCTATATTATCAATATATTTCTTCACCTGAGGGTCGGAATATATAGGATAAATATCAGGAATGTCTGATACGGCAAGTTCCCTGATAAAGAGACGTTTAGTCGATGCAATCGTCAGTGGCTTTCCCTGGGAACGTAACAGGGTATTTTCAATAAATGTCTTGTCGATACCATCAAAACTTTCAATAAGTACATCTGCATCATTGAGATTTTGATTGCCCGAATTTGGGTTGATAAAGCCGATACATGCTACATTGGCGGCTTTTGCAGCTTTCACACCGAAAGTTGAATCTTCGATGATAACGGTATCCTCAGGTGCTGCACCAAGTTTTTCGAGTGCAAGCAGGAAAGTATCAGGTGACGGTTTTGGATTTGCAACCGATGATGCGGATACAAGTTTTTCAAAATATTTCTTTATGCCGAGTTTTTTGACAACTGTTTCTATTTCCTTCGGTGAGGAAGAAGAAGCGATGGCAAGCTGTACTCCATCTTTGTATAGTCTTTTTATAAGAGCGTCAACACCTTCAACAGGAATATAACCCTCTTTTTCATGTAGTTTTTTCTTTGCAAGGTTCAGTTTATCTAAGAGTGCATTTGTAGTTATGTCGAGTGAAAAGTCTTTAATTGCCGTTTCTGCCATTTTTTTGCTGGAACTTCCCGTAAAGGATTTGCAATAATCTAAATCTGTGTCAACTCCGAGTTCCTTAAATGTATTTAGTGACGCTTTTGCATGCTGTGCTTCACTATCTATAATAACACCATCCATATCAAATATAACCGTTTTAAGCATGGTAAGCACCTCCTCTTTATCATTTTTCAGTGGATTATTTTACACCTGTTATTTTGTATCTTTTTTTGATATAATATCATATATTGTGACTATGGTCAAAATATATGAAGTTATATTGCTGCTGTTTCAACGCATATGCAGACAGTAACGTTATATCAAAAAGATAAGATGGAGGATAAATATATGGCAATAATAAAACCGTTTGTGGCAGTAAGACCTGATGCCAAAGTTGCAGACAGGGTCGCAGCATTACCTTATGATGTTTATAATAGGGCAGAGGCTGCTAAAGAAGTTGAAAGGGAGCCGCTGTCATTTTTAAAAATAGATAGAGCGGAAACTCAGTTTCCCGACAGTGTAGATACATATGCACCTGAAGTTTATGATAAGGCGAAAGAAATTTTTGAGGATATGGTTTCTGACGGCACATATATTACGGATAGTGACGAGTGCTATTATATATACAGTCTTGTGATGGATGGCAGACGCCAGACAGGTATTGCAGCCTGTGCAAGCGTTGATGATTATATGAACAACGTTATCAAAAAACATGAAAATACAAGAGAAGAAAAGGAGCAGGACCGTATCAGACATGTGGATACGCTCAGTGCACAGACAGGCCCTATTTTCCTTGCATACAGGTCTAAAAAAGAGATAAATGATATTGTTTCAAGAGTTATGGAACAGGACAAACCGCTTTATGATTTTACGGCTATTGACGGGATAACCCACACTGTATGGAAGATAGCTGAAAGGTCAGATGTAGAGAACATAAAGAAAGCATTTGAAAATATAGGAGAAATATATATAGCAGACGGACATCACAGGGCAGCATCAGCCGTAAAAGTCGGTTTGAAGCGCAGAAAAGAAAATCCGGGTTACGATGGAACAGAAGAATTTAATTATTTTCTCTCAGTTTTATTTCCTGATGACCAGCTTATGATAATGGACTACAATCGAAGTGTCAGAGATTTGAATGGTCTTACAGAAGATGAATTTATGAAGAAGATAGAAGAATATTTTGATATAGAGAGTTTGGAAGAGGCAAAGCATCCTGACAAAAAGGGAAAGGTTTCCATGTATTTATCAGGAAAATGGTATATGCTTACAGCAAAAGAGGAACTTCTAAATATAACTGACCCTGTTTTGTCTCTTGATGTTTCATTGCTGCAGAATTATCTTCTTGAGCCGGTTATTGGCATAAAAGACCCGAGAACTGATGAAAGGATTGATTTTATCGGAGGAATAAGAGGACTTAAAGAACTTGAGAAGCGTGCAGAGTCAGATATGAAGGTGTCATTTGCAATGTATCCGACTTCAATAGGAGAGTTGTTTGATGTCGCAGACGCAGGGCTTCTTATGCCACCTAAGAGTACATGGTTTGAGCCAAAACTCAGAAGTGGTATTTTTATTCATAGAATTTAACGGAGGAATTTATGCTTTATACAAAGGGACTACTCAGTGCTGCTGCCGGTATTACAGAGCAGTCTGCCAGCGGAAAGGCAATAGGTGTCGATGAACTTCATAAAGTCATGAATTCATCGGCATCTGACGAACAAAAGACAAGTTTCTTCATTCAATATCTGTTAAGTCAGAGAGAATGGCTCCTTGATTTTGCAAAGACTCTTTTGATTGCTGTTATAGTTTTTGTCATTGGTAGAAAAATTGTTAAATTTGCACTTAAAATCACAAAAAAGACAATGGAACGTAAAGATGTGGAAATCAGTGTACAAAAATTTGTTATGTCGCTTGCCACATTCGCATACAATATTTTTCTGATAATTATAATAGCAAGTGTTTTGGGAATAGGAGCCAGTTCAATAGTAGCTATCATCGGTTCGGCAGGTCTGGCGGTAGGTCTTGCATTGCAGGGCAGTCTTTCAAATCTTGCCGGAGGTGTATTGATACTTCTGCTTAAGCCGTTTAAGGTCGGAGATTACATTATTTCGGCAGGTGCAGAGGGAACGGTTCAGAGTATAGATATTTTTTATACGAGGATTGCTACTACAGACAATAAAGTAGTTGTTATACCGAATGGTACTATTTCAAATTCTAATGTTACAAATACGACGAAACAGGATGAGAGGATGCTGGTTCTGGATTTTACTGTCGGTCTTAATACAGATATAGCTGAAGTGAGAGAAAAAATCATGAAGCTTTTTGAAGCAGATGACAGAATACTTCATGATATGAATAAATGTGTTGTCGTTGACAAACTTACACCGGTAAATATAAAAATGCAGGCAAAGGCATGGACAAAGAGTGAAGATTACTGGGATGTAAAATATCTTTTACTTGAGCAGATAAGTATTGTGTTGCAAGGTTTCAGGTGATGCGTTATAATTTAATTGTGTTTTGAACATTAAAAATTGAAAGAAAGTTGGTGAGATTAAGTGGTTAAGTATTACAGAACAGATGACAAAAAGATTTATGAATTTTCTGAACTCACACAAGGTATTTGGATAGATATGATAAACCCGACAGTTTCGGAGGGTGAAGAAGTGGCAGAAAAGCTGAATATCGATATTCAGGATTTGCTTGCCGCATTGGATGAGGAAGAAAGTTCGCGTGTCGAACTGGAAGACGGATATACACTTATTCTTATCGATATTCCGACAACCGAGATAAGGCATGACAAGGAAGCCTACACTACTATACCGCTTGGCATAATTCTTACGGCAGATACTATTATTACTGTTTGTACCGAAGAGACTTCCATATTGCAGGCATTTGTGAATGGAAGAGTAAAAGAGTTCAGCACCAAAAAGAAACTAAGATTTGTTTATCAGATTCTTTTCAGAGTTGCTTCTGCATATCAGACAAGTCTTAGGGTTATAGATAAAAAGCGTACTGAGATTGAGGAGAGAATTGATGATGATACAGAGGACATAGACCTCATAGACCTTCATGCTCTCGAATCCACATTGGTATATTTCGCTACATCACTTAGAGCCAATGCGGTTGTAATGGACAGACTTACAAGATATAAAAGACTTGAGCAGTATCCTGATGACAAGGATCTGCTTGACGATGTAATCGTAGAAAATCAGCAGGCTATTGAGATGACAAGCATTTACAGAGATATTGTAAATGGAACGAGAGAACTTATGTCATCAGTTATTGACAACAGATTGAATAATGTTATGAAAACGCTTACGATAGTCACACTGGTTATGGGTATTCCGACACTTGTATCGGGAATTTACGGCATGAATGTCAATTCAAAGTGGGTACCTCTTGCAAATGTACCATTTGGATTTGGAATTATATGTATACTTATTTTGGTCGTATGTGCAGTGATGCTTATAGTTTTAAAGAAAAAGAAATTTTTGTAATTAAAAATTTTGTAAATAAAAAACTTCCACTTAAAATTGTAAAAGTGGAAGTTTTTTGTTGCCAATATTTGAATAGTGCCAATATTTACATACTTTCGGTATTTTAAATAGTAAAATTACTCGGCAAGGTATTTCTCGTAAACTTTTATTACTTCGTTCATTGCATTTGGACCCGGTGCACCGATAGTGTTTCGCTTATCTACACATGTTTCCATGCTTATTGCATCGTATATATCGTTTTCAAATACAGGACTTATAGCCTTATATTCATCTAAAGACATTTCGCCCAAAGAAATATTTTTGTCGATGCAGTAAAGCACAAGCTGACCGATTATACCATGTGCATCTCTGAATGGAACACCGTGTTTTACAAGATAATCTGCAGCGTCAGTAGCATTTGTAAATCCACCCTCTGCACTTGCACGCATACGGTCTTTATTGAAAGTCATTGTATCAAGCATGCCATTGAATAAAACGATACAGCCTTTTGTTGTGTCGATTGCGTCAAATACAAATTCCTTGTCCTCCTGCATATCTTTATTGTATGCAAGTGAAAGTCCCTTCATTGTTGTGAGAAGTGATGTAAGCGAACCGTAAACTCTGCCTGTCTTTCCGCGTACAAGTTCGGCAATATCAGGGTTTTTCTTTTGTGGCATGATACTGCTGCCTGTTGAGTATGAATCATCAATTTCAATATATCTGTACTCATTTGTATTCCATATAATTATTTCTTCACAGAAACGGCTTAAATGCATCATTATGATAGACATTGCACATGAAAACTCAATGAGATAATCTCTGTCAGAAACAGAATCCATACTGTTTAATGTAGGACCGTAAAATCCGAGAAGCTCAGCAGTACGCTCTCTGTTTAAAGGATAAGTAGTACCGGCAAGAGCACCTGAACCGAGAGGACAGTAGTTCATGCGTTCATATATATCTTTGAGACGTGAACGGTCTCTTTTGAACATTTCAAAGTAAGCACCCATATGATGAGCAAGTGTTATAGGCTGTGCTTTCTGTAAATGAGTAAATCCCGGCATGATAGTATTGATATTTTCTTTCATTATCTTTAAGAGACTCTCTAAAAGATTTTTTAAAAGGCTGTCCATTTCAAGGACTTCTTTTCTTGTGTAGAGTTTCATATCGAGAGCAACCTGGTCATTTCTGCTTCTTCCTGTATGAAGTTTCTTTCCGGCATCGCCGACACGCTCAATAAGGTGAGCTTCAACGAAACTGTGTATATCTTCGTGTTCTTCATCAATGATAAGTTTTCCTGATTTTATATCTTCAAGAATTGATTTGAGACCGCCTATTATCTTGTCCTTATCATCGGAAGAGATAATCTGCTGTTCAGCAAGCATTGTAACATGAGCGATACTTCCTGTAATATCTTCTTCATAGAACTTTTGGTCAAATGAAAGAGATGCATTAAAATTGTGTACGAGTTTGTTTGTTTCCTTTGTGAATCTTCCTCCCCAAAGTTTCATATTGCATGTTCCTCCGTTTCGTAAGTATTTAGTATCATATATATATAAATTTGCCCAAACTGATGCCACGGATTGCTTCATTGCTGTGCAATTTCCGACCCTTGCATCAAAATACCGAAATGGATACACCATTTCGGTATTTGGTAAATATCTGTACAAGTTAGAATGAAAAAAAACTATAAAAAATAGTGTATTAGTCCTCTGCCTCAGGTTCTCCGTCAGAAAATTCAATGTAATCATCATCAAAATCATCTGAATAATCATCAGGGTCGAAATCCTCAAGATAATCAGGTGTAAGATATTTGTATACTGCGAAAGCAATACCGGCTACTGCTGCAATGGCACCGATTATTGCAAGGGCAATAACGATAGTATTTTTATTTTTTTCTTCAAGTTCTTTTTTGTGTAATAATTCAGATACTTTTGCTGCATTGATTAAATCTTCAAATTTGTTGCTCATAATCCCCATCCTTTCTTCTTTTCAAATTGATAATATTAAGTTTTATCATTCAGACAAAATATTTGAGTTTCGTCTTCCTCTATAGTATATCATATGATGTAAATGATATCTAGTAGTAACATAATTATTTTTTCTCAAGTTTTGCAAAAGAAGCCATCATTTTGCGTGTGACTCCGCTGTCAAATTCAACAGTTACCATATAGTCACCTGAACGCTTTAACATGTCTTTTACGACACCGTCACCGAATTTAACGTGTGAAACACTGTCTCCTGTTTTGTAATCAGGCTCTACGGCTGTATTGGAGGTATCATTTCCGAAACCTTTTCTGATAAGCGGATTGTCAAGAAGTCCAGCACCGGATGCTTTATGTTTCTGCTGTTTTACTTTCTTTTCGGCGAGAGGATTCCAGTTAGTGCTGTCAGGTTTTTTATATGTAGGTGTCTGCTGTATTTTTGGCTGTGTCCTTAAAAAGTCTGTTGCACTGTAACTGCCGGCAGGTTTTGAGGTAGTCTGGGTAGACTGCTGTTTTGCTGGACCTGCCTGTTTGATAAGGTAACGAGGTATCTCATCAATAAAGCGTGAAGGTCTGTAAAACTGCATTTCGCCGTTCCTAAATCTTGCCTTTGCACAGCTTATCGAAAGTTTTTTCTGTGCTCTTGTTATACCTACATAACAAAGGCGGCGTTCTTCTTCCATTTCTTCGGGGTCATCACCGTTTACAGCCATATATCCAGGGAAAATGCCGTCTTCCATACCGACAAGATATACATAAGGAAATTCAAGCCCCTTGGCACTGTGGAGTGTCATAAGCAGTACAAGATTGTTGCTTTCGTCAACATTGTCAATATCGGCAACGAGAGCGATTTCTTCAAGAAAACCGCTTAGAGTAGGTTCTTCCTCGTCACAGCTTTCAATATACGATGCAATTTTGTTGACAAGTTCTTCGATATTTTCTATACGGTTTCTGGCTTCTTCGGTATCTTCTTCTTCAAGAAGTCTGATATAGCCTGTCTCTTCTATGATTTCTTTTATAAGGTCATCAAGACCATAGCCATCCGTCTGTAAATGTCTTTTGAAAGATTCAATAAGATTGACAAAAGAATTTATTTTGCCGCTGCTTCTTTTTATGCCGTCAATGTAATCACAATTTTGTAATGCACCGTAAAAACTGAGTTCATGTTCAATAGCATACGAGGTTATGCGGTCGATTGTTGTAAGTCCGATACCTCTTTTTGGGACATTTATAATTCTCTTTACCGATATATCGTCAAGTCCGTTTTCAATTGTGCGCAGGTATGCGAGCATATCTTTTATCTCTTTACGCTGATAGAAGTTTACTGCGCCGACAATTCTGTAAGGAATGTTATTTGTTACAAGTTTTTCCTCGAAAATACGGGACTGTGCATTAGTTCTGTAGAGAATGGCAAAATCTTTGTAGTCAGCCTGACCGCTTCTTGTGACTGCTGCGATAGCCGCAGCTATTGATGATGCCTCGTCATAATCAGAGTCAAATTGTGACAGATAGATAAGGTCTCCTTTTTCATGGTGCGTCCAAAGTGATTTATCTTTTCTGACCTGATTATTTCTTATAACTGCATTCGCCGCATCAAGAATGTTCTGTGTCGAGCGGTAATTTTCTTCAAGTTTGATAACTTCTGTCTCTGGATATGAATTTTCAAAATTGAGAATATTTTTTATATTTGCGCCACGGAATTTGTAGATTGACTGGTCATCGTCACCTACCACACAGAGATTATGCAGAGTTTCGCCGTTTTCACCGCGTGTGTTTGCAAGAAGATGAATAAGCTTAAACTGTGCCGTGTTAGTGTCCTGATATTCGTCTACCATAATATACTTAAACCTGTTTTGATAGTATTCGAGGACATCGTTATTTTCTTTAAATAACTGTACCGTTTTGCAGATAAGGTCATCGAAATCAAGTGCATTTGCGTCGTGAAGCCTGCGTTCATATTCTCTGTAAGCACGGGCATAGAGTTCTTTTTGATGGTCCCCCATAGCCATTTTTTCATATTCTTCCGGTGTGATAAGTTCGTCTTTTGCGGATGAGATAGCATTCATAAAAGTTCTCTCTTTATATTTCTTTGGGTCAAGATTAAGATATTTTATGATTTCGCGCATAAGTGTTTTCTGGTCATCACCGTCATAGATGGTAAAACTGCGGGAGTAACCTAAAGCTTCGATATTTCTTCTGAGTATGCGGACGCATGTAGAATGAAATGTGCTGACCCATATATCGTCGGCTTCATCGGCAAGGATAGATTTCACACGTTCACGCATTTCGCCTGCCGCTTTATTTGTAAATGTCAGCGCAAGAATGTTCCATGGTCTGACATTGTATTCGTTTATCAAAAAAGCAATTCTGTGGGTCAAAACTCTTGTTTTGCCCGAACCTGCACCGGCAAGTATCAAAAGAGGACCTTCAAAGTGTTTTACGGCTTTTTCCTGTTCAGGATTTAAACCTTCTAATATATTCATGTTTACCTCCATAGGTTTGTATTAGTTTAAATTGTCACGATATTTTTTTGCATTTTCAAATATTTTCATAAGTTTATCTTCATCGCGATTGCTAATCGAATTTTTTGCGTCAGTAAGTGTCACGATATATTTGTCAAGAAAAGATATAATCGCATCCGGGTTTGAAAGACAAATATTTTGCCACATTTCAGGTGAAGATGACGAAATGCGTGTAATATCCTTTAAACCTCCGGCAGCGAGCCTTGCGTAGCTGCCGTCAGAATCTTCATTTGCAACAGTATTTATAAGTGAAGCTGAAATCAGATGAGGACAATGGCTTATGGCAGCAGTTATCTTATCGTGTGTTTCATAGTCCATGATTTCACAATGAGAGCCGGCTGAAATTATAAAGTTTTTAAGCCATAAAGTATACTCTTTAGGTGTTTCGTTTGTCGGCGTAAGTATATAATATGCATCTTTCAGATATGATGAATCTGAATTTGCATAACCTGTTTTTTCAGAACCGGTCATCGGGTGGCCACCGACAAAATGACTGTTAAGACCAAGACTTTCTATAGTATGGTGAATATTTCCCTTAACACTTCCTACATCAGTAATAATGCATTTTTCAGATATGTATGGGACGAGTTCTTTCAGATATGATATGTTTGTAAGTACCGGGGCACATAAAAAGATTATGTCACATTGTGAAAAATCGGAAAGAGATGTGCAGATTTCGTTTAGAATACCATCTGCTTTCGCTCTTTCAAGTTTTTTATGCGGTTTGGTACGGTAATAATTATATGCGATAATATAAGACTCCGGATATATTTCCCTGATGGCATGTGCTATAGAGCCGCCAATAAGTCCAAAGCCTACAAATCCAAAGTTTTTTAAGATAAGTTGTTCAGTCATGATATAACCTTTCGTAATAATCCGGATTTCAGTATAAAATAGAATACTGATTTGTTTCTTATTTATTCTAAGCTAGTGAAAAAATCATGTCAACAAAAACCAATAAAACTTTACACTTATATCAAAAAATTGTATTATAGTATGGTGAGATATTTTCGCAAAAAATATTTTACAGTTGATTTTTAGTTGGAGGAAAGTTATGAATACTTTACGCAAATATGTAAAAAATGCAAAGGATGTTTTCCGTATTATAGTAGGTGCGATAGGAAGCTATGTAGGTGTAGTGTCAAATATACTTGGTGCTGTCATGGGAATACTTGCGTCTGTTATGGTAATTGGCGGAATTGTCGGTTTGTGTGTATATGTCAAAGTTCTGCCTATGTTTACAGAGGCGAGAGAGGAAGTATTTGACAAGCTTGTTCATCTTAGCAAGGATGATTTTATTATGAAGGAGGATACGGTAGTATACGACGCTAACGGTAAGAAGGTGGGTTCGGTAAATGCCGGAAGTTATAAATATGTGAGTATAAATGACATATCACCATATATTTATGACGGATATATTGCTGTTGAGGATAAGCGTTTCAAAACTCATGGAGGAGTGGACCTTGTTGCGACCATGAGAGCAGGAGTTTCTCTGTTGAAACATAATATGGAAATTACACAGGGAGGAAGTACGATTACGCAGCAGGTTATAAAGAACAATCTGCTTACACAGAATAAAAGTTATACAAGAAAGATTGCCGAGATACTTCTTGCACCGACTATTGAGAGTAAGTTTACAAAGGCTCAGATTATGGAGTTTTATTGTAACAGCAATTTTTACGGCAACAAGTGTTATGGTGTCGGAGCGGCAAGCAGATATTATTTTGGAAAGAAATGCGCTGACCTTGAACCACAGGAGGCGGCTATGCTTATAGGACTTTCAAACAGTCCGACAGCCTACAATCCGGTGCTTCATCCACAGGCAGCATTAAAGAAGAGAAATCGTGTGCTTAAAACTATGTGTAATGAGGGAGCTATAACTCCAAAAGAGTATAAGGCTGCGGTGAAAAAGGAGTTAAATATAAAACAGTTGTCTGAAGAAGGCAGCAGCAATGAGACATATGTTATAAGTTATGCCATTCATTGTGCCGCTATCTCACTTATGGAAAAAGAAGATTTTAAATTCAAGTATGTATTCGATTCAAAAGAAGATTACCAGAAATACAACAAAACATATTCAAAAGCATACAGTGAGAAGATTGAGAGTATCCGTTCAGGAGGATATAAGATTTATACTTCCATCAATATGAAAAAACAGAAGAAATTACAAAAATCTGTAGATGAAGGACTTGCTTTTAATAAGGAAAAGGATAATGATTCGGGTAAGTATGCTCTTCAGGGGGCAGCAGTCTGCGTTAATAATGAGACAGGGTATGTTGAAGCGGTTGTAGGAGGAAGAGGAAAAAACGATCAGTATAACAGGGCATATCTTGCTGCAAGACAGTCGGGAAGTGCAATAAAACCGCTTATAGATTATACACCCGGTTTTGAATCGGGAATGTATTCTCCTTCGACAATAGTAAATGACAATAAATTTACAAACGGTCCGTCAAATGCGGGTGGTGCTTATTATGGAAGTGTACACATTAGAGAGGCTGTTGCAAGGTCACTCAATACTGTAGCATGGCAGGTTCTTGACAATATTTCAGTCAAGTACGGTCTTTCATTCCTTGATAAACTTCATTTTCATAATATAAGTTATATTGATAATGATAATATGGCACTTTCTCTCGGTGGATTTACAGAGGGTGTGCGTGTAGTTGATATGGCTAAAGGATTTTCGACACTTGCCAACAACGGAAGTTTTAGTGACAGGACATGTGTAAAGAAGATAGAGCATGTATCTGACGGTGTTGTGTACAAAAATAATAATGAAAAGACTCAGGTCTATTCAGAAGATGCTGCATGGATGATGACAGATGTTTTAAAAGGCGTATTCAATGAATCTTACGGAACAGGACGCAAGTTAAAACTTGAAAACGGACAGATATGTGCCGGCAAAACAGGTACGACAAACTCAAGTAAGGATGTTTGGTTCTGTGGATATACAAAGTATTATACGACAGTTGTGTGGGCCGGATATGATACTCCTAGAGCAATGCCCGGAGCATCAGGTGCATCAATCCCCGGTGTAATCTGGAAAGATTATATGGATAAGATACATGAAAAATTAAAACCACAGGATTTTACGATGCCGTCTACGATAAGTCTCGCGAAATATGACAGTGCAGGAAATATCATTGAGGGAACGGCTGTTGCCGGAAGCAAGACAAGACCGGCAGGCATGGATTATTTTTCAAAGTCAATTTTATCTGAGAAAGCGGAGGAAGTTCAGGTACTTAAAGATAAAAAGTACCAGAAAGAAGTCCTTGCGGCTCTCAAGAAGTTTGAGAAAATGTATATTAAGAATATAGCAGACTATTATGACCTTGAAAATGATTATAAAAAGCTTACTGACATGATATCAAGTATTGTGGATGACGATGTCAGGACAGATTATGCTATAAGGGCAAGAAATAAATATGATTCTCTTAAAGATGAGACTGTAGATTGGAAGAAAGTAGTAAAAGCATACGAGAAACAGCAGAAAGAGGAAAATGAGAGACTTGCCGAGAAGAAGAAAAATGATTCACAGAGAGCTTTAAATAATCAGATTTATAAAAACAGGATTAACCTTGCCAGAACAAGAATAAAGAGAATGCATGGCTATATATATCAGCCGTCGAATATGCAGCTTCTTATAGATTCGGCAAAACAGGCACTTGATGCATGTAAGGGATATGCAGAGTATACAAGTTTAAAAGCAATGTATGATGAATATAAAGCCGAACTTGAAAATCTTCCGACAAAAGCTGAGTATGACAAGAAAAAGAATACTACTACACCAACAGAAGCACCGGTTGAGACTGCTGAACCGATTCAGGATGGGGAAGAATAACGGGTATTGTTTATACTGTAAAGGTCAACAGCATCAAATAAAGGAGGAATCAGAAAATAAATGGAAGAAAATAAAAATGACATTGATGAACTCGTGAAAAGTATAGACTCATCTTTTGAGGAGATGTCACTTAAGGATATTGTAGCTGCCCACGAAAATTATTTCGGGGCAGATGACATATCCTTTGATAAGGACAAGACGGAAGAAGTTAAAAAGGAAGAAAAAAACGAAGTTTTAAAAGATGACGGTAAAATCGACAAAGCAGAGCTTTTAGAAAATTTGAAAGAGAATGAAACTAAAGATAAGAATGACAAAACAGAAATGTCTGAAGAACAAAAGCAGAATATACGCGAAATGAAAGTAAAAAAAGCAGGACACATAGGAAACTGGTTTCAGACATTCTGTTATATGAGAATACCGGTAATAGGATTTATATATATACTGGTAATGGCATTTAGCAAAAAAACACCTGAGTATAAAAAGGAGTTTGCAAAAGGCTATATTTTATATAAAGTTTTAGTTTGGATTTTGGCAATTGTGCTGTTATATTGTCTTTACAAAGTTGGACTTGATTTTGTAGATGGAATGCTATCACTTATTAAAGAGTAGGATTTGAATAGGAATGAGGATGGAAATGAATAATTGTGATAATGTATGCATATTATTAGGAAGTCCGGATGCAAATGGAAATACTGCTGCAATGTGTAAAAATGCAGCAGTTTTTCTTGATAATATGAAAATAAAATATCAAATTTATAATCTTTACGAGGAAGAAATTGATTATGTACTTTTAGAAATATCAAAATACGATGCTGTTATTATTGCTACGCCTATACACTCTTTTTACTGTAGTGATATGGTAAAAGAACTTATGGACTTAGCATTTGAAGATGAGGAATTTTTTGAAAATTCATTGAATGAAAACGGAGAAAAGATAAGATGCGGGATAATGGTTTCTCACGGATATGATGAAGAATATGCGACAGAACCGTTTGAAACAGGTTTTTCAAGATGGTGTGAGCATGTAGGATTTGATTATTATGGGAAACTTTCGGTTAGAGATACCGGGGATAAAGAGAGATTTTGTGGGACAGAAAATTTAAAGAAAACTGAAAAGTTTATATGCGGAATTTGTGGGATAAATGAAAGAAAAGACAACGATGAAAATGCTTATATTTCAGGCAAAGATTTTTATCTGACTGATGCAGATAATGATAAGAAGACATTTGAAAGATTGTTCAATATGTATATGTATGAACTGTCAGCTTATGTAGATTGGATGGGCGAGTGCATGACTGATGATGCATTGTTTATTCCTGACAGACTTTCAGAATATTATGAGATGAATGAAAAAAAGCCGTACATAGTAAAATATAAAAATAAAACAGCCGGTTTGGTTGTATTTTTATTTCCGGATAAGAAAAAAGAACCAGCAGAAGCTGACTTTTATATAGAAGAAATATTTATTCTGAGAAGATACAGAAAAAATCATATTGCGGCAGAAATAATAAAAGAATTGTGGAAAAAAAATAAGGGAATATGTGCAGTGTGTGCACTGAAGAAAAATGAAATCTCCGTAAGATTTTGGGAGAACATAATAAAAAAATCAAATTATGAATATACAGTAAAAGAGGATGATGAGGTGTTCTTTTTTGAGATAAAGGTTGAGTGATGTGTTCTGATATTATTTGCTGAAAAGTTTATATTAGTCTATAGGTGAACAGTTTTAGCGAAATTTAGAGTAAAATTTAGCTTGGAGGCATAATTTGCCAACAAGGGAAGATTATGGTATAATGAATCACGGTTTTTTAAACCAAAAACATGAATTGAAAATCAAAGGAGGCAAAATGAGAACAAATTTATTGAAAAAGACAGGAGCAGTATTATTAACTGCAGCAGTTGTGGTAGGAAGTGTTTGGAGTGCACCAAAACAGAGTAAAGCAGCAGATACTAAATATGTCCAAATTTTCTCAAGCGGAGATGTATCGGTATCAGCATTTGAGGAAAAATCGTATGAGTTTAATGTTGTCGGCGGCAAGCAGACATATACTTTTTTATATGCAACGGAAAAGGTCAGCGGCTCAATATCATATTATCAGGATGGAGAATCTTTAGGAAATGTAACGATTAGTTCTTCTGACTGGGTATATTCAGATACTGCAAAATGCTATTGCTGGGGATATAAGTGGATACCGTCAGCAGATTCTGCATACAAAGTTGAAATATCATTAAATGCAGATGCACTTTATGACTTAGAAGTTGTGCGTGATGCCAATCAGGCAGCTATAAGCAATACAAAGCTTACTATAACAGAAGGATTTAATCATAAACTTTCAGTATCAAATGCGGAGGGAAGCGTAAGCTGGTCTTCAAGCAACAGCAAAGTAGCTACTGTTTCATCAACAGGACTTGTAAAGGCTAAAAAGAACGGTTCTGCAACTATTACAGCAAAACTTTCAGATGGCACAAAGCTTACTTGCACGGTTTCTGTAAAGAAGAATGTATATTCTAAGAGCAAGATACCTGTATCATCTGTTACATATGGAAAAACAGGTGTTGATGTATATAAGGTTTCTTATGATAAAAAAGGAAATCTTGTTATGAAAGCAAATATTTTAAATAATTCATATCATACAGATACAAAAATCAAAAAGCTTAAGATTACAATTAAAACACTCAGTGGAAAAACTGTAGCTACATATTCTATTAAGAATAAAAAAATAAATATTAAAGCAGGTGCTAAGCAGGGATTTACATTTACAGTAAAGAAAAAGAATGTAAAGATTAAAAAAGCTGATTTAAGAAATATTGATGCACCTAAAACTACAGGAACAATCGAGTACAAGAGATTTTAGTTTATAAAATGTAAATATAAGTGATTATACTACCCCCTGTCTTACAGATAAGATTATTTGTCAGGCAGGGGGGTTTTTAGATTGATTAAGTAAGAGGTTTTAAGGTTGTATTTTTAAACTATTTCTTTCATTGTAATTTTCAGCATCTCATTTGATATGTTGAGTGCATGGTCTCCAACACGTTCAAAGTCAGTAAGCATTTCTGAGAAAAGTATACTTTCCTCATCAGTGCAAAGCCCTTTTTGAATGCGTTCGTACATATTATTTCTAAACTGCACTGTCATATCGTCAATTTTTTGTTCCATGCAGATAACATTTTCATGCCACTTTATTATATTATCCGGTTTTTGAAGCAGCATATCCATTGTTTTATCACAAATATCTTTTATCTCATCGATTTCATTGTTGGCATTGTCTGAAAATGAAATATTTTTTTCTTCAATCATTTTAGAATAGCCTGCAATATTGATAGCGTGGTCACTTATACGCTCAATATTACTTGTGATTGTATAAAAAGAATTGAAAATCTGGCTGCCGGCTTTTGTTGCCTCGTGAGTAATTGCATTTGTTATGTATCTTGATATTTCCTTATTTAGGAAATCAACATATTCTTCACGATTTTCAACTTTTTCATATTTTTTAATATCCCCATGCATAAATACATCAAACGAATCATGAATATTTTCTTTTGCCATTTCAGTCATTCTTAAAATTTCATTGCGTATTCCCTCAATACAGATAACTGATATCATAGTAGTTTCTGTATGTACATTTTTAGGGTCAAGCAGATATTTTACGGACATGCCGTTTTCACCGGATGCTTCATTTTTTGACTCTCTTAAAATAAGTGAGGCGATTTTTGGAAGCATGGTTCCGACAGGAAGCAGTAATAATGTCGTGACAATATTAAATAATGTATGAAGATTGGCAATCTGTGAAGGGACGGCTGTCGGAGTTATACTTTGTATTATGCTTATAAGAGGGGTTACAAGACACAAAATTGTAAATATAATTGTTCCGAAAACATTAAATATGATGTGTATCAAAGTTGTTCTTTTAGCATTCGTGGTTGTGCCGATTGAGGCAAGAAGAGCTGTTATACATGTACCTATATTTTGCCCGAAAAGTATAAAAGCTGCACTGTTAAGCCCTATAACACCACTGGCAGCAAGTGCCTGAAGAATACCTACAGATG
Organism: Butyribacter sp.; assembly: GCF_056818865.1. NCBI lineage: Bacteria > Bacillati > Bacillota > Clostridia > Lachnospirales > Lachnospiraceae > Butyribacter > Butyribacter sp. The sequence goes on along the minus strand of NZ_DBLYGC010000015.1, from coordinate 15,180 downwards.
CTGAAGAAGACTGGATTATGGCTGTAAATATCATACCCATAAGAATTCCGACAATAGGATTTTGGACTTTTGCAAGGATATTTATAAATGCCGGCTGGTTTGCAAGAGGTTCCATAGAAGAACTCATCATAGTCATGCCGATAAATAAAACACCAAGCCCGGCAAGAATTTCGCCAAAATGTTTGAGTTTTTCGTTTTTCTGAAAAACAACAGCGGCGACACCTATAAAAGCGAAAAGAGGTGCTATAGCTCCGACATCAAGAGCAATAAGCTGGCCTGTGATTGTAGTACCTATATTTGCGCCCATTATAATCCATGTGGCCTGTTCAAGTGTCATAATACCTGAATTTACAAAGCCGACAACCATAACAGTTGTAGCCGATGAAGATTGAATTACGGCTGTGATTAGAGCACCTGTTAATACACCTATAATTCTGTTAGATGTTATTTTTTTCATGATGTCACGCATTTGATTCCTGGCAGCAAGTTCAAGGCCGTTGCTCATCATCTGCATTCCGTAGAGAAATAAAGCAAGACCGCCCAGTAGTCCCATTATATTTGTAAGACTCATATTATTAAAATCCTCCTAAAAAAAGTATACGAAATAAAGCATTTGGGTGAAAGTATTTTTTAGGCGAATCTTTTTTTGCCGTCTGATTTATGGATATAGATAGTTATGAGTTCATTTAGATGCCCAGTAATTACAGAAAGGCATTCTGTTTCAAAAAAACAGTATCCTGCTAATAAAAAGAATGATACAATAAAAGGAGAGTATTTAAAAACTCTTGATTGTCTGTTACAAAGATTTATAAATTGATTTATTTGAAATGTTTCTGAGGTATTAAAAGTACCTGTTATAAATAATGAATAAAGCAGGTAGTTTTCATCGTCAATAGCTTCAGAATTATTATGTACGTCTTTTGATAAATTGGTATTAACCGAATAAGAGGAGTTGTGCATATCATAGTGTGTCATGCCAAAAACATTATCCGCAAGCAATGAAGCTATACAGATATTTGGAATCAGAAAAAACAGAATCAAAACAAATCGTAGTACAAGTTTTTTTCTAAAACACATACGAAAACTCCTTTCTTGGTTTTCTTAATAAGACATATCGGATTGATTGTATCATTTAAGAAATGCTTAGTCAATTTATTTTCGTTGTGAATATAGAATATAAATCAGAGGATGAGCTTGGAAGTCTTATTAAAGCGGTTAAATGTTTTTGAATTAAAAAGCATTTGACCGCTTTTTTTCTGATTATGATAGATTGTTAAAATTGCAGTAAATTATAGCAGCATAACAGCAAATTTTTTGACTTGGCTTAATTAAGGTTAAGGGAGTGGGATGTTAAGCGGTTGTGGAGTTGCTGTTATCTGGTTCTTTGTCTGATGCATTTATTTTATGCTGTCGACCTTCAGTATCCATTTCATAATCTTTAGAATATATAAGTTCAGACATTTTTACAAAATCAAAGCCTTTTTCCTTTAGACCGTCAATAAGCTGTGGAAGTGCTTTTGCGGTATATTTTGCACCATTGTGGCAGAGTATAATAGAACCGTTACCGAGATGCTTGTGGTTTAAGACAGTGGTAAGTATGGAATCAACACCGTAATTTTTCCAGTCAAGACTGTCAACATCCCACTGTATAGCATGGTAACCACATTTCTCAGCAGTTTCAACAAGTGTATCGTTGTAATCTCCATAAGGCGGACGGAAAACTTTCATATCATATCCAGTAAGTTTTTTTACTTTATTATGTACTTTCATAATTTCATCCTCGCATTCGCTGGAAGATATAGTTGACATTTGCTTGTGATTTTGACTGTGGTTGCCTAATTCGTGTCCGGCTTTGTAAAGTGCTTTTACATCATCAGGGTAGGTATCAACCCAGCCGCCGGTCATAAAAAAAGTTACATGGACATTTTTCTCTTTCAATATTTTAATTATTGTCTGAGTGTCTTCATTACCCCAGGCGGTGTGTAGCTTGTTGTAAAATTTACACTTGCACATAACATAAACATGTGATATTATAAGTCAAAATAAAGAAAATTCTTCAGGGCGGGGTGTGATTCCCCACTGGCGGTAAAGTCCGCGAATCGATTGTATCAGGTGTGTTGAGGATATCTGTTGGATTGCTCAAAACCAAAACATTGATTATATCGACTGAATCGGTGAAATTCCGATACCAACAGTATAGTCTGGATGAGAGAAGATTTTAGAAAGCATTATTATATTTGAAGTTGCAGAACCCTGAGATTATTCTATCTCAGGGTTTTTATATTTATCCACGCAAAGTAAAAATCTATGCAATGATGCATAAACTTTGGCAAATGAACAAAAACTCCATTATTAATGTGAATAAAACCTCAAAGAATTTTCGTACAAAGAAAGGAAGAGGAAAATGGCAGCAGCAGGAAAGACATTACACGTTACAAATGGTTCAAACGGCACGAAAAAAAGGGGAAGCATAAAGAAAATGACGCTTACGGCGATGTTAGCCGCTATAGCAGTTATTCTTATGTATATGGAAATACCGGTACCGTTTATGCCGGGATTTATAAAACTGGATATATCTGATTTGCCGGCACTTTTTGGAAGCTTTATATATGGTCCGGCATGCGGAGTATTGATATGTCTTGTGAAGAATGTATTGCATTCATTTGCTACGAACACGATGTTTGTCGGTGAGATTTCTAACTTTATTTTAGGTTGTGCCTTTGTTGTACCAGCGGGAGTGATTTATCAAAAAAGAAGTGACAAAACAGGAGCAGTTATAGCTTCAATTACAGGTACAGTGGCGATGGCACTTTTAAGCATTGTATCAAATTATTTTTTGGTATATCCGATTTACTATAATTTTATGCCAAAGGATATGATACTTAAAGCTTATCAGGCAATATTTCCGGGGGTACACAGTATATTACAGGCACTTATCGTTTTTAACGTACCGTTTACTTTATTAAAAGGTGCAATCTGTGTAGTGCTTGCATGGCTTTTATATGTACCGCTTGCACCGATGATGAGAATTAAAGATTAAAGTAAAATATACAGTTTATAGCAAAGAAGCGAATGAGTAAAAGATTATACAAATAAACAATAATAAAGAACAGAACTAAGAAAATAAAGAATAAGCCCCTGAACCGGCTACAAAAGTCAGACTAAAGTTTATATAAGTCAGGTACTTGCAAATGAATGTCGGTTCGGGGGCTGTTTTTATCTTGGTATACCTATAGAGCCGCCTTGTAAGTTACTTTTTACTTTTGGGTGTGCAAAATAGTAGCTGCTAGCCAAAGTCTTAGAGTATTCTTCGTGTTCAATCTTTTTTTGCTCACGGAGTTCATAATCCGTAAAAGGTTCATCAAAAGTGCTGAGGTCATAGTCAGCAAAGTATTCATCAAGAATCATTTCACGACGGAGATTTTCAACCTGCTCTGTAAGTTCTTTGGCATCGGTTGTGTGTGTATAGTCGACAGTATCAAGCAGTTTGCAAATCTGTGTCATAACTCCTATTTCACGCTGCAACTCATTGCTGTGTTTTTTGCAAAGTTCTGCTAATTTTTCAGGGGAGTCTAACATTTCATGTATCTCATCAATTGAAAAATGAAGTTTACGCAATGATACTATTGTTTTTAGCTGTTCTATTGAAGCTTCGTCATAATCTCTGAATAATCTGCCGGATTTAGTTTCCGTCGCAGGTTTAATAAATCCACAGTCTTCATAATAACGTATGGTTTTCTGGCTTACATTAAGTAAGTTTGCTAATTCTTTAATTTTCATAAATAATCCCTCATTTCCATGTGAAGTATAATATTGTGCCAAGGTTTAGGATGCATTTTAAACCCTGTATCAAAACATTGTTTTCTTGTATCTGAATTAAAAATATCATATAACCTTAGGGAATAAGCAAGTATTTTTTTCATAATATCACATATTTTAAAAAAAAATCGTCAAACATCCGTTATTTGTGCAAAGGCAGAGTTGAGGATACAAGAAAAATTGTTATATTTAAAGCGTATTTGCGGGGGAGTTGACTTCGCAGTTGAATTTGATTTTTAGGGTGCTAAGATGTATACTGTATACAAGAAAAATGAATAAATATTAGAATGGGGTGTTCAACAAATGATTATAGGAATTTTTCTGATGGTGACATTTTTTACGGCATCACTTGTACTTATATATTTATCAATCAAATCAAAAAAAGAGATGGAGCGCAAGAAAAATGAGTGTACTGAAATAGCGAAAGGTACAGTTGAGACGATACGCAAGATAGGTGACAGTGAGAATAATGATAATTATTATCCGACATTTGCCTTTTTTGACGGTAACTGTATTGTTCAGGAGGAATCAAAAATAGGTTATTCAAAAGGTGTGTGGAAAAAGGGAGATTTGGTGCAGATAAGGTTTAATGCAAACAAACCATCTGATTTCTGGGTGGAGAGTGATTCGATACCTGCGTGGGTGTGGCTTATTTCAATAGGAATAGGTTTTGCCGCAATAGGTGCATTAGGAATACTATTGTGCTATTTTACAACAAAATATTAGTGCACTGTATCATTGGCATTTCACAGTCATTGATACATTACATCGGTACATTATAGCAGAGAGGAAATACAAATGAAAAAAACGATTAAAAGTTTATGCGTTATTGTTATGGCAGTATTTTTTTTGATAGGATGTGGCACAAAAAAAATAACCAAAAGACTGAGGGAAAAGTCAAATTAGACCCGGAAAATCCGGTTCCAATAAGAGTGTGGCATTACTATAACGGCAGTCAGCAGGCGGCATTTGATGAGCTTGTAAATGAATTCAATTCCACAAAAGGTAAAGAGCTTGGAATAAATGTGGAGGGAATAAGCCAGGGAACTGTTTCTGATTTGGCAAAGACAGTTTCAGATTCTATTGACGGAAAAGTCGGTGTTGACAAACTTCCCAATATTTTTTCTTCATATGCAGATACAGCTTATTATGCACAGCAGAAGGGAAAACTTGTTGACCTTTCAGAATATTTTTCTAAAGAGGAAGTGGAAAAATATGTTGATTCATACATAGAAGAAGGATATTTAAAAAATGACAAGGCATTATACCTGTTTCCTGTAGCAAAATCAACAGAGAGTCTTATGATAAATAAAACAGATTGGGAACCGTTTGCGAAACAGACAGGTTTATCATTAGACGAGCTTAAGACAGTTGAAGGCGTTGTTAAAGTTGCGAAGCGTTATTATGAATGGACAGATGCAAAAACACCTAATAAGCCGAACGATGGAAAAGCTTTTTATGGCAGAGACTCTATGGCAAATTATTTTGTTATAGGAATGAAACAGCTTGGCAAGGATATTTTTGAAATTAAAGATGGCAATGTAACGTTTAATGTAGACAAGAAGCTTATAAAACGTCTGTGGGAAAATTATTATGTACCTTATATAAACGGTTATTTTACGGCACTTGGCAAATTCAGATCAGATGATGTTAAGACTGGTGACATACTTGCATATACCGGCTCATCAATGTCAGCCATGTATTTTCCGGACAGAGTAGAAGATGACGATAAAAGTTATGACATAGATTATGAGGTGCTTCCTGCACCGATAATGTCAGGTGGAGAAAATTATAAAGTTCAGCAGGGAGCGGACATGGCTGTAACAAAGTCAGATAAAAAACATGAATATGCATCTTGTGTATTTATAAAGTGGTTTACACAAAAAGAACAAAATCTGCAGTTTGTATGTGAATCGGCTTATATGCCTGTATTAAAGTCTGCGAACAATGTTAAGGCATTGGATGATATAATAGAAAAGAAATCACTACATATAAATAATAAGACATATGACTGTCTGAAAAATGTAATGGGAGATTTCGACAATACAAAATATTATACAACTAAAAACTTTGAAAACGGAAGCAGTGCAAGAGAGGTTTTGGAGACAAATTTATCTTCTAAAGCACAGAAGGACAGAAAAGAAATAGAAAAAGCGCTGGCAAAAGGAATGAAGCGTTCAGAAGTTATCAAAAAGTATACAACAGAGGAAGCATTTGACAAGTGGTACGGGGAGTTTAGTGATGCACTTAGTAATTCATTAAAATAGGTTTAAAATATGGGGTATTTTGAGCCAAGGAGGGGAATTTTGAAAAAGAAAAAGAGACTGCTTTATGTATTTTTAATACCGCTTTTGGGAATAGTTCTTTTTCAGGGAGTTGTTCCGTTTTCAATGCTGTTTTTCAGCGGTGTTAAAGAAAATTTAGAAAAAAATACAGTAAATATGGACAGCCATATAACAGAAAACCGTCAGTTGACCCTGCAGAATGCAATGAATGAACAATGGGGAGGGATAAGCAGGGAAAGCGATGAAATGGATAGTGTTTTAAAAGATGAATTAAAGCAGGGAAAGTTGAATATAAAAGACTTTTTAAATGATTCGTCGGCACAGCAAAATTATTTAAAACATATATTTAAGAATTTGGTCTCAAGCCTGCAGCATGAAAATAGTTCAGGTTTATTTGTTGTACTTGCTAATGGTGAAAATATAGATGAAGAAACGGAGTATAACGGTTTTTTTATCAGAGACTCTGATCCGCAGACAAAAACGGCAAACAATGCAGATTTACTGCTTGAAAGAGGCAGTAAGGGACTGGCACGCATAGAAAATATTACTCTTGATACTGCATGGACAACAAATTTTAAATTTAAAGGTGCATGGAACAGATCGGCAGATGATTTTTTTTATAAGCCGTTTCTTGCTGCACAGAAAAATAAAGATACAGACATGAAAAATCTCGGATATTGGTCGAAACCGTTTATTCTTGAAGATCATTATATGGACAATCACAAAATGATAACATACTCTGTGCCATTGATTTATGACAATGAAATATATGGTATTTTAGGTGTTGAGGTATCGTTGTCATATTTGAACACATTTTTTCAAGCCTCTGATTTTGACCGTGGACTTAATTCCGGGTATGCTCTCGTAATGGAAAAAGAGAATGGAAAATTTGAGGTGGTTACGGGAAATGGAATATTATATGACACGATTGTCAGAGAACAGAAATTTAAAATCAGGAAATATAAGAAGATTTCCAAATTATTTGAGATAGAAGATGCATTGCTTGGAAAAAATAAGATATATGCAGTGAAAAATCCACTTGATTTATACATTAACAATGCTCCGTATGAGGATACAGAGTGGGCATTATACGGTCTGGTGTCGCAAAAATCTATTTTTGAACTTGGAGAGCAGGTTTATACGAGTATTGTCATAGCTATACTGATTTGTGCACTTCTTGGAATAGCGGTAGTTATATTGCTTATCAGATATGTTACAAAGCCTGTATATCGTCTTATGGAAAGCGTTAGAGGCGGTACTGCCGGAATACACAGCTTTAAAGTGTCAAATATATTGGAAATAGATGAATTGCATGATATTGTTGAGAAGGTAACAGATGCACAGAAGAGAACTGAAGACCAGCTTCTTGATGAAAAAGAGAAATATAGAATTGCAGTTGAGAGTTCAAAAGACATATTTTTTACATATGAAATAAAAGATTGTGTTATGGAGATTGTTAACAGTTCAATATACGACGGTAAATGGGATTGTTCGGATGACGATTGTTCACTGTTAGATAATATTCACTCTGCAGACAGGGCGTTGGTGTTAGATAAATTCAGACACGATATTGGGGATATGAGCATAGAATTTCGTCTGCTTATGAATAAGTATCATGAATACAGATGGGTGAATTTATGCGGCAGTCTGTTAAAAGACAATAACGGTGAAGAGACAAGAGTAGTAGGTTACATAAGAGATATAAATCAGCGAAAGATATTAGAGATAGAAAAAATACATAAGAAAAAATTTGATTCACTTACTTCACTTTATAATCTGGAAACGGGTATAGAACTTATAAAGAAGTTTAGAGAAGGAAAAGAAGATATAATATTATTTTTGGTTGATATTGACAGATTTATGAATATTAACGAGCAGTACGGTCTTGTGTTTGGCGATATTATTTTACAAAAAATGTCTGACATAATGGTTGAATGCTGCAGGCGTAACAATGTTGCGGAGTTTATCGGTATTCGTGCAGGTTCAGACGAACTTTTATGTATGGGAGCCGGTGTATCGATAAACAAAATTATACATATAATCGAAGAAATGAGTGCAAGTTTTGCGGAACTCACAAACAAAAATTATTTGGATTTAAGTTTTAAAACTGGAATAACAATAGCTGATAAAGATATTTCAACAGAAAAGCTTGTAAAACAGGCACAGGCGGCAATTAAAGTTTCAAAGGATAAAGGCAGTCTTTATTCGGTATATCAGGATTTAGAAGAAAATTGTCAAAAACTTGATGATGAAGCAAAATTCGGTGAAATAGCATCATATCTTTATATAGAACAAATGTCTATTGTATCAATAGCACTTAATCTCTTTGATAAAGGCGGAAACTTTGATACAATTCTCGACATTTTCACATTAAAGTTAATAAAAAAATATAATATAGAAAATCTTTTGATAACAATGTTTAATGAAGAAGATGCAGTGATAAGTGTGGATTATGATTGGTCAGAAAGGAAAAAAGAGACGAGAAATCATAATAATATAAATATTTTCAGATGTACTGCACAGGATTGTGCTGCTTTTATGAGAGTTACCGATTTGGATACAGTCAGACGTATGGACGAGAGTGTACCAATAAATCAGAGTATATCTGAAATGTATAATGCGAAAGATGGAGTAATTATAAATATGGAGGACAGCGGGAAATATTTCGGAAGTATATTTTTATTTGGGATACCGTCAGATATTTGCAATGACGATATGGAGAAAAAGACTCTTCAGGAAATAGGAACTATTATACAAAATCGTATGAATCTCGATAAACATGATTCAGCGGCACAGGCTAAATCAGACTTTTTGGCACGTATGTCTCATGAGATAAGAACACCGATGAACGGCATTATAGGAATGACAGAAATTGCAATCAGAAGAAATCGTGAAAGAAAAATGGTTACCGATTGTTTGAATAAAATTAAAAATTCATCTCATTATCTTCTCAGTTTGATAAATGATATTCTTGATATGTCTAAAATTGAAAGCGGAAAGATGCAGTTGATAGAAGAAAGTTTTGTGTTGAGCAGTGCTCTTAAGTCTGTCGGTGATTTGATGGATGCGAGATTTTCTGAGAAAAATATAAATTACAAAAAGATTGAAGAACTGACAAATAAATCTTTTTATGGAGATGAACTTAGAATTACGCAGGTTTTGATAAACTTGCTTGGAAATGCGGTTAAATATACAAAATCCGGTGGAAATATAACATTGATGGTAAGGGAATTGAGTACAAATGGTGGATCTTCAGAATTGTATTTTGCAGTTGAGGATGATGGTATAGGTATAAGTGAAGAAGATCAGGAAAGAGTTTTCAGGAGTTTTGAGCAGGTTAAAGACTACAAGAGTATCTATAAGCAGGGAACAGGTCTTGGTCTTGCGATAAGCAGCCGTCTTATAAATATGATGGGCAGCAGCATAAAACTGGAGAGCATACCGGGAAGCGGAAGTACATTCAGTTTTAAGATTAAATTGAAAGTAGCGAAAACAGAAGAAAAAGAGAAAGTTGTAAAGAGAGACAATGTTGAACTGAGAGGAAAACATGTCCTTGTTGTCGAGGATAATGAACTTAACAGTGAAATTCTGTGTACAATTCTTAAAGATGAGGGTATGATAGTGGATACAGCATTTGACGGGCAGCAGGCGGTTGATATAATAAGGGAATCAGCAGAGTATGAATATGACCTTATTTTCATGGATATAATGATGCCAAAAATGGATGGTTTGGAGGCAACAAGAGAAATAAGAAATATAGGACGTGCTGATTGCAATACAGTACCTATCATTGCGATGAGTGCAAATGCCTTTGAAGAGGATGTAAAAAAATCTATTGCAAGCGGAATGAACGCACATTTATCTAAACCTCTCGATATTGTCAATATGATGGATGTTATGCAAAAATATTTATAAAGTTATAAGCGGAAAGGAAAGCATGGATGAATCAAAACTTTAATGATAAGATAGATAAAGGTCTTGTTGGAAATAAATTGATAGAAGAAGCGATAAAAGGTCTGCAGGAAGAAGCGACACAGGAAATGCTTGCACATACACTGACTGTAATAAGAAAGAGAATGAAACAGAAAGGACAGCTTATAATTGCTGTCGAGCCGTCATTTGGCTCACAGCAAATGAATATAAGCGTCGAAAAAACGGCAGATGGACTTTTGTGGTGGACAGCGTATACCGGATTTGAAGAAGAAATGAAAGGCGGAAATCAGGTAAAGTCAACATTTCTAACCGATATGGAACAGTTGTTTAAATCAGTACTCGATGTCGACGAGATAAATGGAATAATATTAAACCCGTGGAATAGAACAATTATGCTCGATAAAACACTGATAAATATTATTTTTGGAAACATTTAATAATAGCATTAAAACTTTTTAACTTACAGGTGGTCAACATTATATACGATTTTGACCATGTTGTTTTCATATATGTATATACAATTGACCATCTGAGTTAAGATAATTCTGTCAGGTTTTGAAATCTCATTGTTTTTGAGCATTTCGCTGATGACAGCAGGTGTGTTGTCAAAATCAAATGAGGAAATGTTATCTGTTTTTTTGTGGGAAGTTTTGTCGAGTTGTTTTTTGAGGGCAGAAATTTGTAGATTGCACCGTCTGATAAAGTTATCATATTCGTTTTCTGAAATAAGATTTTCATTTAAATCTTCGTTATAGCTTCTTTTCTTTTGTTCAAGTCTGTTAATTTTAAAGTGAATATGTTCATCTGTTTTCAGATTATGTGATGAGTTGTTTACAGATGTACATTCTTTATATAAAAAATGTTCTAAATTGTCAGTTTCTTTTAACAATTTGTTGAAATCATTTGTAATAAATCTTAAAATTGTTGATTCAGAAATTCGGTGTGACGAGCAGGTGTTTTTACCGTATCTGTTATAACTGCCGCACACGAATACCGATTTATTATTTCTTGAAATTTTAACCATGGCTCTGCCGCAGTCACCGCATTTTATGATTCCGGCAAGAAGATGAATGTTTTTTTTTAAGGAAGGCTGCCGGATATTATTTGAAAGCAGTAATTGAACACGGTCGAAAGTCTGTTTATCTATTATTGGTTCATGTGTATCAGGGACGATTATCCATTTGTCTTTTGGAAGTGCAGATACCGTTTTACTGCATAATGTTCGGAAAGACTTGTTTTGAACCATACAGCCGGTGTACATTTCATTTTTAAGAATATGTCTTATGCTGCTATATGTCCAGTATGTTGTATAATTTAATCTGTTTCCGTTCTTGTAGTTTAGTCCCTGCAATTTTTTATATTCCGATGGGCAGGGAATACTTGATGCGTTGAGAAGTTTTGCAATTGTATTTTGACCGACACCTGAAATATAGAGGGCATAAATTTGTTTTACGACTTCAGCGGCATCATTATCAATTATAAGTTTATTATGATTTTTCGGCGATTTTTTATAGCCATAGCATGCGAAAGCTCCTATAAATTGGCCGTCAGCCTGTTTTGCACGCAGCGTAGAGCGAACTTTGTTACTGATGTCACGTGGATAGAAGCCATTAAACATGTTTTTTATATCTATTATCATGTCATTGGATGTGTCGAAATCAAAAAAATCTTTATCTATATTATCATCAATTGCAATAAAACGGATTTTATTTGACGGAAAAAAATCATGAATAAAATAGCTTGTTTTAGGACTGTTTCTGCCGAGTCTTGACAAATCTTTTACTATAATTCCGATAATCAGACCGCAGTGTATATCATGTATCAGTTTTTTAAAATCAGGACGTTCAAAGGTTGTTCCACTAAATCCGTCATCGACATAGAAGTTATAATCAGTTATTTCGGGCATGTTTTTAATGAAACTCAAAAGTTTTAGTTTTTGATTGGAAATGCTCAGACTTTCGGTTTTATCACCATCATCATGACTTAATCTGACATATAGTGCCCAGTATTTTTTTGAGTTTTTCATTATATCCCCTCACTTAAATATTATTTTTTTTGGATTTATTATGATTAAATTCAACATTTGGAGTTTGACTGCCTTTAGAATAAAATTCACTGTTTTGAGCTTGCTTTTTGACAGATTGAGAAGTATTATAAAATGTCTCAAACTCAATCCGTATGATATTTTTTAATAAAGTTTTGGTATTATATATTTCTTTGTATTCGCGAAAAACAGTAATATCATTATCAGAATAGGATTTCATTTTAAACCTCGCTTTTTGCATATTGTTATAATATTTAAGGTAAATTTAGTTCATCAGGATGACATTACCCCATGCGGCATCAAATGATAATGCAACTTTAGGTTTATCTGTATCAACACAATAAATCGGAAGTTTTTTTTCTGAAATAATAGAAGACATTGCTTGTCTTGAAGTGACAGTAGAATTGTCAGACAACATGAAGGCAACAGCAATACTTGCTAAGCATACAGTTGACAATATGCAGATGCCTGTTCTAAGAAAATGACACAAAGTTGAATGCTCATCAGAATTATCTGGTGATAATTTTTGAAGAAAATCTTTTAATATCAAAATACGCTCCTGAATATTTAAGTACACCTGTAGATATGTGCCTAAATATATTTTTTTATATTTGTATGAAAAGTAAACAAAAATATGCATTTAAACAGTTAAAAATGGAGAAGTTATATTGAAGAAAGTTAATGGCTTAAACTTTACGATAATAAAAAAAGATGATAAAATAAATTAAGTACGTTGTACTAGAACAGGAGGTTTTTATGGAAGATAAAAAGTTGGGTTTTGGTCTAATGAGGCTGCCATTGTTAAATCAAAATGACGATAAGAGCATAGACATTGAATTGACAAAAAAGATGGTTGATAAATTTATTGAAAGAGGTTTTACTTACTTTGATACTGCGTGGATGTACTGTGGATTTGAAAGTGAGAATGCCGTAAAAAAAGTGCTTGTTGACAGATATCCGCGGGATAAGTATACTATTGCAACAAAGCTGCATGCAGGATTTATAAAAAGTAAAGAAGACAGGGATAAGATTTTTGATACACAGCTTAAGAAAACAGGTGTTGACTATTTTGATTATTATCTGATTCATGATGTTGGAAAAGACCATTACAAGATATACAAAGAACTTGAGTGTTTTGAGTGGCTTCAGGAAAAGAAAAAACAGGGACTTGTAAAACATGTCGGATTTTCTTTTCATGACACTGCGGATGTGCTTGACATGGTTCTTACGGAGCATCCGGAAGTTGAGTTTGTGCAGTTACAGATAAATTATCTTGATTGGGACAGTGATGCCATTCAATCGGGAAAATGTTATGAGGTTGCAAAGAAACATGGTGTGCCGGTATGGGTAATGGAACCTGTAAAAGGAGGAACATTAGCGAATGTGCCATATTCAGTTGAAAATATGTTTAAAGAATATGCACCTGATATGTCTATACCATCATGGGCTATAAGATTTGTTGCAAGTCTTGACAATGTGAAAATGGTTTTGAGCGGCATGAGTAACATGGAACAGCTTGAAGATAACACCGGTTTTATGGCAGATTTTAAGCCGTTAAATGAAAAAGAGATACATATGGTAAAAAAAGCAGCAGAAATAATAAATGGAAATATAGAAATTCCATGTACAGGATGTTCATATTGTACAGATGGCTGTCCGCAAAAAATTGCAATTCCAAAGTATTTTTCTCTTTATAATGCTGACAAACAGGAGTCAAAGGATAAAGGATGGACACCGCAGGGTGAGTATTATGACAGACTTACACTGAACTTTGGAAAAGCGAGTGAGTGTATAGAGTGTGGTCAATGTGAGGGAGTCTGTCCACAGCATCTGCCTATTATAAGTGACTTGAAGAAAGTAGCAGATTATTTTGAATAATAAAGTGAGGTAAAGATGGAAAATGTAAAAATTTTAAATCATCCGTTATTGCAGCATAAAATATCAAGACTTAGGGATGAAACAACAGGAACAAATGAATTTAGAGCTTTAGTGGAAGAAATTGCGATGCTTATGGGTTATGAAGCTCTCAGTGACCTTCCGACAGAAGATGTTGAGGTAAAGACTCCTATAGAGACCTGTAAGACACCTGTACTTTCAGGAAGAAAACTTGCAGTTGTGCCTATACTTCGTGCAGGTCTTGGAATGGTTGGCGGAATAACAGCATTGGTACCGACAGCCAAGATAGGTCATATCGGTCTTTGCAGAAATGAAGAGACACATTTGCCGGAAGAATATTACTGTAAGCTGCCTGATACTATAGAAGAAAGACAGGTTGTAGTTGTAGACCCTATGCTTGCGACAGGCGGTTCAGCTAAGGCAGCAATTGATTTTATAAAACAGCGTGGCGGAAAAAACATAAAGTTCTTATGTGTTATTGCAGCACCTGAAGGTGTAAGAATGCTGCATGAAGCACATCCTGATGTTCAGATATATGTAGGTCATCTTGACAGGGAACTCAATGAGGACGCATATATATGTCCTGGACTTGGGGATGCAGGAGACAGAATATTCGGAACAAAATAAAAATTACTAAAAATGAAAAAAATGTGTTGACAAATGTCGATTGCAGTGATAATATAGATTTCGCTGTCGCAGAGAAGCAAAGAAAGAACGGCTGGAAAGTGAGAGTCTTTCTAACAGCAGTTCTGTGAAAGCGAAATCTTTTTGATTACATAAGTAGTTATCTAAAAGATATTATAGTTCATTCTTAACAATGTATTGATTGAAGAGGATGAAAAAAAGTTCTTGACAATGTCGAAAAGATGTTGTAAGATAAATATCGCTGTCGCATAAAGCGATGAGAGAACAAAGCTTGGAAGCAAGAGTTTTCTTATTGGATACGAAAGCAGGAAATCTTAAAGATTTCTAAGTTTTATTTTTTGAAAAACTTCAAAAAATAAAATAAAAAAGTTCTTGACAAGCTGAAAACAAAGTGATAAAATATATATCGCTGACGCAAACAGCAAGTCAGTAAAAAACTAACAACAAGTTGTTAGTTGCGAAGGTCGGACAAAGACCTTGAACCTTGATAATTGAACAGTAAAACAACCCTGAAAATTCTAAAATAAATTTTCAAAAGTTCTTATTTAACACATGCAA